>JBBQZJ010000067.1:0-9579 GCA_038207805.1 Actinomycetales bacterium
ATTGCAGGTCATCCCTGACACCAGATAGTCCGACTGGATGAGGCCTTCTGCATTCGCTTGATCGTTGATTTCAGACATGGTGACTTCCTTTTGTGTGGTTCGTTGGTTCGTTGGTTCGTGATTAGGAACGCACCAGGCGCGCGATCGCTTCTGATGCTTCCTTGATCTTGGCGTCGGCCACGGCGCCGCCCTCGCGAGTTGCTTCGGCGACGCAGTGGCTGAGGTGATCGTTGAGCAGGGCAATCGCGACGGTTTCGAGGGCCTTGGTGGCGGCCGAAACCTGCGTGAGTACGTCGATGCAGTAGGTGTCTTCTTCCACCATGCGCTGAATTCCGCGCACCTGACCCTCGGCGCGGCGAAGGCGCTTGAGCAGGTCTTGCTTGTCGCTGCTGTATCCCAC
Organism: Actinomycetales bacterium; assembly: GCA_038207805.1. GTDB lineage: Bacteria > Actinomycetota > Actinomycetes > Actinomycetales > Microbacteriaceae > Rhodoglobus. Next base: position 401 of record JBBQZJ010000067.1, read on the forward strand.
CATCGTTGCTCCTCGTAATACCCCTAGGGGGTATCAACTATAGGTGGACAGTGGGCGTGTGTCAATCGGCGCCGGGCTCAGGCCGCCGCGACCTCATGACGGGGCAGGCGAACGTCGAAACGGCATCCGCCGGGCACGTTCGCAACCGTAATCGCGCCGGAGTGAGCTTCGACGATTCCGTGAACGATGGCAAGGCCCAGCCCGGCGCCCGGCGCACCGTTCCAGAGTTCTTCGGGAGTGCGCGCCGTCGTCGCTCGCCACCCGGCCTGGAAGACCTTCGACAGATCCGCTTCGGGTATCCCGCCGCCCGCATCCTCGACGCTCAGCACCACATCATCGGCCGAACCCTGTCTCGTCGACACCGAGATCTCGGTACCGGGCGGCGAGTGCTGGATGGCGTTCATCAGCAGATTGCCAACGACGCGTGCCAGTTCGCGCGGGTCACCGACCACCATAATGTCGCCGCCGGTGGGCGCTTTCAGAGAGATCTGCCGCGACCGCGCGAGTGCACCCAACTCGGCCACTGCGTCGCTGGCCAGATCGTAAAGCGAGAGCGGCTCCATGCTCAGGGTGAGGGTGCCCGAGTTAATCTTCGAGAGCTCGAACAGGTCATCCACCATCGCCGAGAGGTGGTCGACCTGCGAGCGCATCTGGCGATGGAAGCGCTGCGGGTCATCCGCCATGTTGTCTTCGAGCGCCTCGGCCATCGCGCGCAGACCGGCTAGCGGCGTGCGCAGGTCATGCGAAATCCACGCCACGAGCTCACGCCTGCTCGCGTCGATCGCTTCAACCTCATCCCGGGCCTGAGCCAATCGATCGCTCGTGGCTGCAAGGTCGGCTGCGAGGGCAGCGAACTCGGTGGTGTCTCCTCGAGTGCTGGTCGCCGTCACCCGCGCTCCATCGCCCAGGGCGCGGGCGAGCATCCGGAGCCGATTGTTATTGCGAGTGAACGCTCGGCCCAGCACAAGAGCAACCAGCAGCGAAACCACTGCGGCGGCGGCCGTCACCGAGAACATCACAACCAAATCGTGGCTGGAGATGTACATCGCGCCCGATGCCGCAATCATTCCGACCGTCACCGAGACGATGGCCGAGACCACGACCACGAACAGCTGAAGCTGCATGGATGCCCCGCGCGCAAGCCGCAACACGATGAGCCCGACGCTGCCCACGGCTATCGCGCAGAGCAGGGCTATGCCTACGATCGTCGCGAGGTCGAAGAGGGAAAGCACGGCGCTACTCGACCTGGAGTCGGTAGCCGACCCCCCACACGGTCACGAGGATCGTGGGATTCGTGGGGTCGGCCTCGATCTTCTCGCGCACGCGCCGCACGGTAACCGTGACCGTGGAGAGGTCGCCAAATTCCCAGTGCCAGACGGAGCGCAGCAGTTGTTCACGACTAAATGCCTGCCGCGGATGCTTAAGAAGGAAGGCGAACAGATCGAACTCACGGGTAGAGAGGGCCAACTGGTCACCCCCCTTGCTGATGATGCGTGCCGAAGGGTCGAGTGAGAACTGGCCCAGCTCGAACGGCGCTTCGGGCGTCAACTCGTTGACGCTGCGACGCAAGATCGACTGCACCCGCAGCACGAGCTCGCGCGGCGAGAACGGCTTGGTCAGGTAGTCGTCAGCTCCGGCCTCGAGGCCGGCGATGCGATCCTCGGTCGAGCCCAATGCCGTCAGCATGACGATCGGTATCGTCGTCGCCGCCCGGATGCGACGGCACACCTCCGCGCCGTCGATGCCCGGAAGCATCCGGTCGAGCACGACGAGATCGGGGCTGGTCTTGGCGAGCTCGGCGAGAGCCGCGAAACCGTCGCCGGTGGAGCTGACGATGAAGCCGGCCGCCTGCAAGTAACTGACCGCGACCTCCCGTACGGTCGGGTCATCCTCGACCACGAGCACGCGCCGATCGACGAGCACGGTGTTGCGCTGCGCAATCGGGGTCGGAGTTGTCACCTTTGAAGGATAGGTGGGCTGCTCGCCCCAGCGCAGGATTCACGGGAGTTTGCGGGCTGTCGTCTCCGGTTTGTAAGGACTGGTTGAAGCTGCCCCGAGGGCTACCCGAGAGCTGGCCTCGGAGTGGTGAGAGGATCGAGGGCATGACGACGACGGATGATGAGGAGCTGCAGGCACTGCGCCGACGGGCGTACGGGCCGGATGCCGACATCCATCTCGAAGCTCGTGCACTTCACCGCCTCCGCGAACTTGAAAGTTCGACGCGGGAGCAGGATCAGGTCGCCGCGGCCGACGGGTCACAGACCGACTTCGCGCCGGATGACCAGGTCGTTGCTGTCCAAGACGAGACCGGGAGCGCCGTGTTGCACCAGGCCCGACAGCCGCAGTTGCTGCGTCGCTCAACGGTGCTGATCGCGCTTGGGGTTGCGGTGGTGGCAAGCATCCTTGCGGTGGCGCTCGTCGTGATTCAGCGAGTGCAAGCCGATCCCCTCCAGGTCGGTGCCACACAAGTCACGCGACTCTCGGCGGATCCCACCTACACCATCCCCACCTACTACTTCGGCAGCGCATTCGGCAGGGATCTCGAGGCCCGAGGTTTCGAAGAGTTCTACGGCCTCCGCGTCGTGGTCACTATCGGTTCGATCTACGGAAACCAGTCGAACGACGCGTGCGTGAACATCTACCCCTCGGTGGATATCACCAACCCGAATTCGAGCGGATTCTCCGGCCAAGTGCTCGTTGGCTGCACAGCAGGCACATTCCCGGCGATTGTGCAGTTCAGGGTCGATGCCGCCGGTCTGCCGGCAGACCTGCGGTCGGCATTCCCCGAATCAGCGGGACTGCAATTCGTTTACGACCGCGCCAATGACGAGGTGGTTGTGTTTACCGAGAAATGAGCTCATAAGCTGGCGAGCTGGGCAGAACACTTTTGCGGTGGCACGTGAGGGATTCGACTCCCCTACTGCGCCGCCTGCCCACGGCTACGCCACGGTCCGGACTGCACAGCGGGGGCCCACGGGGGTTCTCATTCCGCGCGGCTGATACTGATAGAAAAAAGCCCCGCATTCGCGAGGCTCTTTTCTATCAGTGGCAAGTGAGGGATTCGAACCCCCGAAGTTGAAAACGGCTGATTTACAGTCAGCTCCCTTTGGCCGCTTGGGTAACTTGCCAGGGCGCCTCCGGCCACGTGTAATCACCTGTCCGAACGCGCGGATCAAGAATACAAGGTCGCCGGGCAAACTGTGACCACATCGGCGCCCCGGGTAGGCTCGGGGCAGACCAAGGAGGGTGCGAACGGCGATGACGGGAATCAACGAGGTTGCGCGCCTTGCCGGCGTATCGACCGCCACCGTCTCTCGCGCGCTCAGCGGCAACGGGCACGTCGCCGAGGAAACTCGGGCCCGCGTGCTCGCCGCAGCCCTCGAACTCGAGTACGTGGTGTCATCGAACGCCTCCAGCCTGGCAACCGGGCGCACGAAGAATGTTGGCGTCGTCATCCCGTTTCTCAACCGCTGGTACTACGGCGCGGTCATCGAGGGAGCCGAGAGCGCGCTCCTCAGCCACGGCTACGACCTGACCCTCTACAACTTGAGCGGCAGCGTCGAGGAACGCGCGAGCGTGTTCGAGCATTTCCTGCTGCGCAAGCGAGTGGATGCCGTCATCGCGATCGCGCTCGAACTCACCGAGAACGAGGTGGGCCGACTGCACGACATCGATAAGCCGATCGTCGGTGTCGGCGGCAGCATCGAGGGGGTGCGCACCCTCAGCATCGACGACATCGGTGTTGCGCGCCTAGCGACCGACCACCTGATCTCGCTCGGACATCGAGTGATCGCCCACATCGGGGGCAACAAGGCCTCGGAGATGGACTTCCACGTGCCCACCAAGCGCCGCGTCGGCTACGAGCAGGCGCTGACCGACGCCGGCATCCCGATCGATCAGGCCCTGTTCCAGGCGGCCGACTTCACACTTCCCGGCGGCTACGCCGCGGCCAAACAGATGCTCGGCGACCCGCGGTCCCGCCCCACGGCGGTCTTCGTGGCATCCGACGAGATGGCGATCGGAACCATTCTCGCGGCACGCGACCTCGGCCTCACAGTGCCCGACGACATCTCGGTCATCGGCGTCGACGATCATGAGCTCAGCGAATTTTTTGGCCTCTCGACGATCGCGCAGTTCCCAGCGCTACAGGGTCGCATGGCGGTCGACATCATCATGGACCAACTACACCCCGGCCACCGGGACCTCGCCCTCACCAACACGCCGCTGCCGTTCGAACTCATCGTGCGCTCAAGCACGTCTCGCCCGATGCGCGCCAAAACCGCCAGCTAGGCCGCCAACCCGCGACGACAGCTAGCCACTATGGCGCCAGGGATGCCGCGGCATCCCCGTATCGCTGGGTCGCCGCTGCGACCTTCTCGAGGTAGCTCTGTCCGGCGTTGTACGACGCGATACCGGAGCGCCAGCCCTCAGGCGTGGCCAGCTCACCGGCGGCGTGGCACAGGTAGTCAGCGGCGGCCAGCGCCGCATCGTTGATGTTGTGTGGATCGGGAACGCCGTCGCCGCTACCGTCGACCACCCAACTGCGCCAGGTCTGCGGGATGAACTGCATCGGGCCGATCGCACGATCCACCGTGGCATCCTCGTCGAACGCGCCACCGTCGGTATCGGCGATTGCGACAACCCCGTTGCCGTCGAGAGGCACCCCAAAGATTTTGGGTTCGATATGACCAATCGAGTCAATCACCCCGCCACCGTGCCGGCCGTGGTCGCTTTCGACCAAGCCGATTCCGGCGAGCGTGTTCCAGCCGATGCCGCAGCCGGGGAAGTTGTCCTCGGCACCGAGCGCGCCCGCCGCATAGCCGACCACGGCAAGCATCGGGATGCCCGTGGCATCCGCCACCGCCTGCGCCCACACGCGATCCACGAGTCCGGAGTACCCGGGGCCCGGGGCGGCCGCCAGCGGTGGGGGCGGCGCTTGGTCCGCGAAGGTGATCGCTGGTGTTGCCGGGGTGCGACTCGACTCCGACGCGCCACTCGGGGTCGTGCGCGGAGCGAGTGCAACCAGCGCCGCCCCGCCGAGGAGCACGACGACGGCGAGCGCAGCAACCGTAGCGAGCAGTGCGGTGCGCGAGGTCATGCTGCCGTTTCTATCAGACCCTGCCGCCGATTCGCTGGGCGCGGCTACCATGGGCGCATGGCAGATTCCACGTTTGACATCGTCAGCAAGGTCGACAAGATGGAGGCGGACAACGCCGTCAATCAGGCGCAAAAGGAGATCCTGACGCGCTACGACTTCAAGGGAGTCGGTGCGTCGGTCGAGTGGAGCGGCGAGAAGCTGCTGCTCAAGGCGAGCGCCGAGGAACGCGTGAAGGCGGTGCTCGAGGTTCTCGAGCAGAAGTTCATCAAGCGCGGTATCTCGCTGCGCAGCCTCGACACCGGCGAGCCCTACCCCAGCGGCAAGGAGTTCCGCATTGAGGTCGGCTTGAAGAACGGCATCTCGTCGGAGGACGCCAAGAAGGTCGCCAAGATCATCCGCGACGAAGGCCCCAAGAGCGTAAAGTCTCAAATTCAGGGCGACGAGTTGCGGGTGCAGTCCAAGAGTCGGGATGACCTCCAGGCCACGATGGCTCTGCTCAAGGGCAAAGACCTCGATGTCGATCTTCAGTTCGTCAACTTCCGCTGAGCCGCGCTGAACAGCAGCGATTCGACAGCCAATCGTGGACGTCTTTCTTCTCATCTTCGCGGTGACTCTGCTGGTCGCCGTGCTCTTCTCGGCACTTGCCCACCGCACGGTGCTGTCGACGGCGGTGCTCTTCCTTGCCGTCGGTTTCGCCATCGGACCCGACTCCCTGGGCATTGTGCAGCTCGATTCGGGATCACCGGAGGTCTCGACCATTGCCGAGCTCGCCCTCTTCGTTGTGCTCTTCACCGACGGCATGAAGGTCGGTTGGCAGGACCTACGCAGCGCGTGGCGCCTGCCCGGGCGCGCGCTCGGGTGGGGGCTGCCGCTCACCCTGCTGATCACCGCTCTGCTCGCCCATTTCCTCATTGGCCTTGACTGGCCGGAGTCGTTTCTGGTCGGCGCGATCCTCGCGCCCACCGATCCCGTCTTTGCGGCGGCACTCGTCGGAAACGACAGGGTGCCGGGTCGCCTGCGCCACCTCCTCAACGTCGAGTCGGGAGTCAATGACGGCCTCGCACTCCCGTTCGTGGTGCTGTTCCTCGCGCTGAGTACGGGCAATCAGGAGCTGAATCTGGGCGAGCTGGGCATCGAGCTGCTCGCGGGCACGGCCATCGGCATTCTCATCCCGCTGATAGTGATTAAAGCGCTGCGCACCAAGCTCTTTGCGGCATCCGGAATCTACGAGCCCATCGTGCCGATCGCCATCGGAATCTTGGTCTTCGCGCTGTGTTCGGCGACCGGCGCCAACCTCTTTTTGGCATCGTTTGCCGCCGGAATCACGGTAGCGACGGTCGGGCCGGCCGAGCGGGAAGCGTTCCACGAGTTCGGCGAGATCATCTCCGAACTGCTGAAGCTTCTCGCGCTCATGGTCTTCGGCGCACTGCTGTCGTGGAAATTCTTCGGCGAACTGGCATGGACCGGATGGGTGTTCGCCGTGCTCAGCATCGTCGTGGCTCGGCCGGCGGCACTCTTCGTGTCGTTTATCAAATCCGGTCTGTCGATGCGCGAACAACTGGCCGCCATGTGGTTCGGTCCCAAAGGCTTCGCGTCGGTGGTCTACGTTCTGCTCGTGGTCAGTTCGGGAATACCGGAGGGCGACCTGATTTTCCACCTCGTTGCGATCACGATCGCCCTGTCGATTGTGGCCCACTCCTCCACGGATGTTCTGGTCGCTCGCTCGTTCGACGAGCCCGCCGAGACGCCGGCCTGGCAGGATCCCGACCCGAGCGATGTGGCTCCCCCGAACCGCAACTGAGGCTGGCTAGACTTCGCTCATGATCCAGCTCGACTTCACGGATCCGCCCACCCTGACACTCTTTCTCGCGGTGCTGGTGGTGGGCGTTGACTTCATCGTTCGGGTTTTCGCCATCATCTACGTGCCGCGCAACCGGCGCCCCCAGACCGCGATGGCGTGGCTGCTCGCGATCTTCTTCATCCCCTATGTCGGCATTCTGCTGTTCCTTCTCCTCGGTAGTAACAAGCTTCCGAAGGGTCGGCGCCGCAAGCAGCAAGAGATCAACGCCTACATTCTCGAGGGCACCGAGGGCATGGATGACGTCAAGCGGATTCCACCGTGGCCGGCCTGGCTGGAACCGATTATTGAACTCAACAGAAATCTCGGTGCCATGCCCATGGTCGGGGGCAACGACGGTGTGCTCTTGCCCGACTACGAAGAATCGCTTCAGGCCATGACGGATGCCGTGCGCTCTGCCACGAAGACCGTGCATGTCGAGTTCTACATTCTGTCGCTGGATGACACGACCGCGCCGTTTTTCGACGCGCTGGAAGATGCCGTGGTGCGCGGCCTCGACGTGCGGGTGCTCATGGACCACATCGCATCCATCCGCTCGGTCGGCAATCGCAAGACGATCAAGCGGCTCACGCAGATGGGCGCGCAGTGGCACTATATGTTGCCCGTGCGTCCGTGGCGATGGCAGTGGCAGCGGCCCGACCTGCGCAATCACCGCAAGCTTCTGGTGCTCGATGGCGCCGTCGCCTTTACCGGATCCCAAAACTTCATCGACTCCAGCTACAACAAGAAGGGCAACATCCGTCGAGGCCTGCACTGGCACGATCTGATGGTGCGCTTCGAAGGGCCCATCGTGGGCGGCATCGATGCCCTGTTCGCAACGGACTGGTACGCGGAGACCGACGAGTTGCTTCTGCGCCCGCTCGAGATCCCGCGACCGGTCGCGCGGAGTCCGCTCGACGCCCAGGTGGTGCCGAGCGGCCCGGGATTCGAAGGCGAGAACAACCTGAGGCTCTTCAATTCCCTGCTCTACGCTGCCACTAAACAGGTGATCATCACGAGCCCGTACTTCGTACCAGACGGCTCGATGCTCTATGCGATCACAACCGCAGCGCAGAGCGGCTTGGATGTGCAGTTGTTCGCCTCGGAGATCGGTGACCAACTCGTGGTCTACCACGCCCAGCGCAGCTACTACGAAGAACTGCTGCGAGCGGGAGTGCGCATCTGGCTGTACAAGGCTCCAACGGTCTTGCACGCCAAGTTCTTCACGATCGACAACGAGGTCGCAGTGGTGGGATCCAGCAACATGGACATGCGCTCATTCGCCCTTGACCTCGAGATCTCGGTGATGCTGCGCGGCAAGGCGATGCTCGAGGACCTACAGGAACTCCAAGAGCACTATCGCGCCAACAGCCGCGAGCTCATCCTTGAGGAGTGGCTCAAGCGTTCGTCGGTCGGCGCGACGCTAGACAATGTTGCCCGGCTGGCCGCGACGTTGCAGTAGCTCGCCGCGCTCACAGGTCGCCCCCGAAATGACGTCAGCCGGGAGGGCGACCCTCCCGGCTGACGGCGTGTATTTCTTCGAGACCTACTTGGTCAGTTCCTTGGCCTCGTCGACTGACAGCTCCTTCGCGGCGAAGTCCATGTCGTCGGCGAACGACTTCTGGCGAGCCACGTAGAAGATGATCAGCCCGTAGACAGCCTTCGCAATGATGTCGGCAACGGAGTAACCGACCTGCTTGTATACCCAGGCGTCCGAGCCATCGATGCTGAGCAACGGAAGCAGGTACGCGATCGGGTAAACGCCCCAGCTCAACAGGAGGAGGTAGCGAAGACGCGACAGCGTGCCGCGCACCGATGCTGGCTGGTTGTTGAGCGACTTGGTGAGCTGGATGAACAGCACGTACATGATGTAAGCGAACGGGATGGTCGACAGGAGGCCGAAGATGCCGCGTAGCGTGTTGTCACCGCTGATCTCGCCCGGGTAGCCGAGGATGATCATGAGGCCGGCGGCGGGGAGCAGGCGCACGAGCAGTCCGTTCTGCACCTTACGGGCGAGTGCGAGCACTGCAACAAGCTCGAGCAGGAGCAGCGGTACGGTCAGCAGCCAGTCGACGTAGCGGTAGCCCTCGTTGAATCCCTCGCCAACCGACTGGGTGTACATGCCGGTTCCACCGACCGAGTCCGTCACGAAGGCGGCCTTGAACGAGTCGAAGATGCGGAAGTAGTGGTAGGCAGCGATGCCACACACGATGATCGCAACCGCGATCGCCTGCCGGTACCTGG
>JBBQZJ010000068.1:0-9557 GCA_038207805.1 Actinomycetales bacterium
ATGCCTCCCCAGCGGCCGCTGCCGACATCAACGACATCCTCGGCCTGCGCGAGATTCTCGAGCTCGGCGCCGCCCGTGCAGCTGCCCAGCGCGAGTTGAGCGCGTTCGAACGTGACCTGCTGTGGACGCGGATGCGAGAGACGGCCGCGGCGTCCGTCGACGACTACCGCCGCCTCGATTCGCGCCTGCATCTCGCGATTGCCGAGGTGGTGGGAACCCCGTCGCTCGTGTCACTGCTGGCCGACAACCGAACCCGCGTCAACGAATTGCTCGACGGTATCCCGCTCCTAGAGAAAAACATCGAACACTCGAATCAGCAACACGAAGACATCGTTGTGGCGATCCTCACCGGCAATCCCGAGCGAGCGGTCGCCGCGATGGGCGAGCACCTGCAGGGCTCCGCGGCGTTACTGCGCGGTTTCCTCAGTTAGGCAGCCGCGACGCCCTTACGGCGCTGTATGCCAACGAATACGATCGCGCCGATTCCGCCCAGAAGCAAGACTCCGCCTACGACCGGCAGAGACCACGGGAGCGGTTGGCCAGTCGATGCGAGCACTGCCGTTTCGACCGCACCGACATCAAGCCGTCCCTGAAGTATTCTCGGGAAGCCCGCCCCGCGCTGGTCGAAGGCCGGTGCTCCGACGACGCTGGGGTCGCCGCGGTTGATGGCGGGACTAGCGGCTAGGGGCATCCGGGTGAGCGTCGGTCCTCCGTTATTGGCGAGCGGACCCAGTAGCGCGTTTGTGGAGAACAGGTTGTTGCCGCCATCGATGATGTCGGCATCGAGCGCAGTCGAGAGGATGCTCCACCGCACCAGCACGTCTGCACCCGAGTCGGTCGCTACTGCTCGGCCGTTGGTCGCCTGAACAATCGAGTTTTCGATTAACGCTGTGCCCTCGTTGTTTTCGATGTACAGCCCCGCGGGCGCGACGATGGTCGAGTTCAGGAGATCTACGCTCGGCGTGACCGGGCCGGTGTCGAGACCGCTGAAGTACAGCGCGAACTCGTCATCGCCTGTTTCATCAAATGTCGAGTTCTGAATCAGGGCGGGCCCGTACACCTCACCGCCGAAGCTCAGGCCGATACCGCCACCGGGAAGCGTGTTGCCGGCAAAAGTTGTCGAGAGCACCGTCAGCGCAGGGAAGCCTCCGAAGAGTGCCCCGCCGAACGAGAAGCCCGTACCGGCCGTGTTGTCAAGGAACGAACTGCTCTCGATGAGAGTACTGGCCGCGTCGCCCAAGGCAGAAAACCTCAGTGCGCCGCCGGGCCCCGCGGTTGCGGTGTTGCCCTCGAACGTGGAGTCCGAGATCTCGATGTTGCCAGCGACCCCGCCAATCCATCCCGCGCCACCGCTCAATGCCGACCTGTTCCCGACGAATACGGAGTTTCGAATCGTCAAGGTACCTGCCACATCGTCAAGCCTCAGCGCACCGCCGTCGGCGCCAGGGCCGATTCCGGTGCCATCGTTTGACTCGAATCGAGAATCCTCAATGAGAAAGTCACCACTGGTTTGGAAGGTGTAGAGCGCGGCACCCCCGATTGCCGAGGTCTGATCCTTCACGACGATATCGCGCAAGGTGACGTCGTCAACGAATGCAGCGTACAGTGCGGGCGCCTGGCTACCGGTACCATCGAGCGTCAGGCCGTCAACGACGTAATCCTCGCCCCCGTCTGTGAACTGCAGCTGGTTGAAGTTTCCGGCGGCAACCCTCGAAATTGTTAGTGCGTTCGAGCCGGGGCCGTCGATCTGAACCCCACCCGGCACGACAAGCGCGGTGAGAAGTTCGATTGAAGTGACTGCCGGCGCGAAGAGAATCCTGTCTCCCGACACCGCCGAGGCCAAGGCATCTCGGAGCGAGCCTGCGCCCGAGTCCGCCGAACTGGTGACGGTGATGTCAGAGGCGGCCTGCGCGGGAGCCGCGATCACCAGAGAGGCGGCCAACCCAGCTGCGAATGCAATGGCGGTGATGCGAATGGCGGGACGGATTCGAGGCACTCTGGTTACTCCTTGGGCGTGCTTTGATCGCTCGCTGAACACTACCAGTTTGCGGGTGCTTGGCGAGATTAGACGGTACTCACCACGGTGGTCGCAGATAGAGGTTCGCGTTCGACCGCGCTACTGCTCCAGCTCGTTGGACGCCTCGGAATCCTTTATCACGGTGCCCACCGCGATAGCCACCGTCAGACCCCAGCCCAGCCACATCAGAAGCAGCCGCCAGTCGCGTGGTCCCCTCCGTGTGGCCTGAGCGACCCCGAACACTCCGAAGGCAGCGCTCAGAACGCTCGTGTTGAAAAGAAACTTTCGCACGGGTTCCTCCTTGATCGCCTCAACGCTACCCGGTGGGGCCGCTCACAGCGCGCTCGAATACAGTGGATCCGTGACAGTTAGAGGATTCAGCCCAGCAGCCGGTGCCTTCTTCGCGGGCCTTGCCGCAACCAATACCCGCGCCTACTGGCTCGCTCACAAGAGCGAGTTCGAGTCATTGGTGCGCGAGCCGCTTGAGTCGCTACTCGCGGCGCTGGATGAGCCATACGATTCGTTCCGGGTGTTCCGAATGAATCGAGACGTGCGCTTTTCAACCGACAAGTCGCCCTACAAGACGGCACACAGCGCGGTTCAGTACGACGGCGGTGTGGCCCGTTACATTCAGTTCTCCGGTGAGGGACTGCTGGTCGCAGTCGGTGCACACCAGATGGCACCAGACCAGCTCGCGCGGTTTCGAGCAGCAGTAGATGCCCCGGCCTCGGGGATCGAGCTCGAGCGAATAATGGGCCAACTCTCGTCGAGCGGCCTCGAAGTGAGCGCGGGCGGGGAGGTACCGCTTGTGACCGCTCCGAGAGGTTTTTCGCAGGACCATCCGCGGATCGAATTGCTTCGGATGAAGGGAATTACGGCGGTAGCTCGGCGGGATCCCCAGCAGGTCGAAGACGGCGAGGCAATGCTGGCCGACGTGATCGAGGTGTTCGAGTCGAGCGAGCCGTTGCACGCGTGGCTGCGCGACCACGTTGGCGGATCAACCGCTCCGCGGGGGCGCTAACCTTCCCGTTCGCTGGGAGTTAGCCCCCAACTGACCGATCGGACAGTTTCCTGACCGTTCGGTCAGTTAGCGTGTAGTCATGTCTAGCCACGATGACCTTCGCACCATTGCGCTCGCCGAGTTTGCGACCGCCGGGTACTCGGCGACATCCCTTCAGCGCATTGCGGAATTGGCCGGACTGTCGAAGTCCAGCGTGCTCTACCACTACTCCTCCAAGGAGGCTCTGCTCGAAGCGGCCATCGGTCCGGCGATCGACCGGATGGTCGAGATCCTGACTCCGCTGGAGGGTTTTGACTTCAGCGACGAAGGCCGCACTGCGTTCCTCGAGGCGTTCGTCGACTTCCTACTAGAGCACCGCCTCGAAGTACACATGTTCATCAACCAGGGACCGTCACTGGTTGACGTCCCGGTGATCGATCGAGCCAACGCTCTCGTGATGCGGCTCGCCGAGTTCTTCTCGGCCAACTCCGCCAGCCTCGAAGAAAAAATGCGCTTCGGCATTGCGCTCGGTGGCGCCGCCTACATGCTTTGTACGGTTCAAACTCTCGACCTCCCGGTCGAGCCACGAGACGAGACCAGGGCTGCTCTCCTCTCGATCATGGGGCAGTTGCTCTCCCCCATTCGTATCCGCTAGAAAACCAACCACCCTGGGGTAAATCGTGGCAACACTGCTGTACCGTCTTGGCCGTTTCTCGTACCGGCGCGCGTGGCGCGTTATCGCCGTGTGGGTGCTGCTGCTCCTCGCGACCCTCGGGGCCGGCGTAGCGCTCGGAGGTCAGACCCAGGAGTCGTTTGCGATTCCGGGTACTGAGTCCCAGGCCGCGCTGGACCGACTCGAGGCGGTGTTCCCGTCGGTCGCGGGATCATCGGCGACAGCAGTGCTCGTTGCGCCGGATGGTGCATCCATCGCGGATCGCGAAGCAACAATCGAAAAGATGGTCACCGCCATCGAAAAGGTCCCGGGCATCGATTCGGTCGTGAGCCCATTCAGCGAGTACGCCGGCAAGGCGATCTCTGACGACAACTCGATGGCGATCATTAGGGTGCAATTTGAGGGCCCATCCTCCGACGTGACGCCCGACACCATCAGGCAACTCACCGACACAGCGGGCATCGGTCGCACGGCCGGGCTCGAGGTCGAGTTCGGTGGTCAGGTCTTTCAGGACAACACCGTTGGCATCACCGTGACCGAGGTATTCGGCGTCGTGTTCGCCGGGCTCGTGCTGGTCGTAACTTTCGGTTCGCTCCTGGCGGCCGGGATGCCTCTGCTCTCGGCGCTCCTCGGAGTGGGAATCGTCGTCGGCGCGATCATGACCCTCTCGGCCTTCACCACAGTCTCCAGTTCGGCACCACTGCTTGCGCTGATGATCGGGCTCGCGGTGGGAATCGACTACGCGCTATTCATCCTCTCGAGACATCGCACCCAGCTTGCGCGCGGCGAGGATCCTGAGGAGTCAACGGCAATGGCCGTGGGTACCGCGGGAAGCGCCGTGGTGTTTGCCGGTGTCACCGTGATTATCGCGTTGCTGGGCCTGCTCGTCGTGGGTATCCCCTTCTTGTCGGTGATGGGGGTAGGCGCGGCCGTCGCCGTGCTCATTGCTATGGGCGCGGCAACGACGCTGTTGCCTGCGCTCCTCGGCCTCGCCAAGGGTCGCCTGATCCCCAGACCGGGCTCGCGGGCCTGGAGACGTGCGGTGGAGCTCGGCGGATCCTCCGACGGGTCCGAGACGCCAACGTCGAGCGAGCTGCCCTCGCTGGGCAAGACCCGAGCCTCGTCAACCCTGGGCCTGCGCTGGGTTAGCGCTGTCATGAAGCGCCCAGTGTTTGCGACGATCGGTGTGATCGCGATCCTGGGAACCCTCGCCATCCCGGCACTGAGCCTCGACCTGAATGTGCCAGACGGCGGATCGCAGCCTGCCGATTCGACCCAGCGCAAGGCCTACGACCTGGTGAGCTCAGGATTCGGTGCGGGCTACAACGGTCCCCTCATCGTCGCCGTCGACATCACACAGACCGTCAACATCGTCGACGACCTCGACGGGATTGGCGCGACCTTGCGGGCGTTGGATGGCGTCGCCGCTGTCTCTCAGGGTTTTCCGAACCCGGAACTAGACACCGCAATCATTCAAGTTACGCCGGTGTCGGCGCCGGACTCGCTCGCCACGAAACAGCTTGTGCAGAATATTCGCGACCTCGCCGGAGCGATCGAGACCAGATATGGCACACCGGTCTTCGTTACGGGCACGACCGCGGTCGGGATCGACATCTCCAATCGCCTCACGGGCGCGCTCCTACCGTTCGGGCTCATCGTGGTCGGCCTGTCGATTGTGCTGCTCATGATGGTGTTCCGCTCGATTCTCGTGCCCATCAAGGCGGCACTGGGCTTCCTGCTGTCGGTCACGGCATCCTTTGGAGTCGTGGTCGCGGTGTTCCAGTGGGGCTGGCTCGGTTCGGTGCTCGGCGTGGAGAATCCCGGCCCCATCCTGAGCTTCATGCCGATCCTGCTAATGGCGGTGCTCTTTGGACTCGCGATGGATTACGAGGTGTTCCTCGTCTCGGGAATGCGTGAGGAGTTCGTCAAGACCGGTGACGCCAGCCATGCGGTGCGCACTGGGTTCGCCAACGGCGCGCGGGTTGTCACTGCGGCGGCGCTCATCATGTTCTTCGTCTTCTTCGCCTTCGTGCCCGAGGGCGGCGGCACGATCAAACCGATCGCACTCGGTCTTGCTGTCGGCATTGCATTCGACGCGTTTCTGGTGCGTATGACACTCGTTCCGGCGCTCATGACCCTGTTCGGCCGGGCGGCGTGGTGGATGCCGAAGTGGCTTGAGCGAGTTCTGCCAAACGTCGATATCGAGGGCGAGCAACTCCGCGAGCACCGCCGCGCGGTCGACTGGGCGCGCTCCGAGGGCGATATCGCCCTGAGCGCCGAGTACCTTGTTGCCGGATCGCGGGAGCACGAGGTCGGTGCACTGAGCCTGAGGATCCCGCGCGGAGCCCTGGTGATCGCCAGCGGCGACCCGCTCGACCGCAGGCTCGTAGCGGCGACCCTGTCCGGACGTCTCGACCCGGTATCGGGCCGAGCACAGGTTGTCGGGCATCCGTTGCCGTCCGAGGCCGCCGCGGTTCGATCTCTTGTCGCGCTCGCCGACATCGGCGGGTCACAACGATCAGAAACCAGTGTGACGGTGGGGGAGCTTCTCGTGGAACGGCTGGAGATGACTCTGCCGTGGTACCGAGCGTTCCGGGCTGGCCGCTCGGCGCGCGCATGGCTGGATCGTGTGAATTCGGTACTGCCCGCCGGTTCGGCCGCGGTGCGGTTAGACAGCTCGCTCGTCGCGCTCCCGCAGCTGGAGCGGGCGACCGCTCTTGCCGCGGTTGCCCTGTGCGAGCGAACGCCAGTGGTCATGCTTGACCAACTTGACCCCTTCGCGAATCCGGATGACGAAGCGGCGTTCCTCGTGGCCCTCACGGCCTTGGCTCCCGCGACCACCACGCTCGTGCTGGGCACTCCCGTGCCCCCCAGAGCGACACGGGTGGCGAGCGATCGCCACCGCGTGGACATCGATCTTTACTCCCTCAGCATCGAAGGACTCCTGAAATGACTACCACCTGGATCAAGCGCCTCGGAATCGCCGCCGTTGTGTTCATACCGCTCGCCTTCGCTGGCCTGTTCGTCGGAGCGGTCGGCCAAGGCGACAGCGCCATCGAGCGCATTCCGGTAGCTATCGTCAACGAGGATGCCCTGCAAACCATTACCAACGCGGACGGCACGGTGACGAACGTGTTCGCGGGCCGCCAGCTGGTGACGGAACTAACCGGCAGCGACGGGTTCGTCTGGACGATCACCAATGCCCAGAGCGCCGAAGCCAAGTTGGCGGCCGGCGACGTGTACGCCATCCTTACCGTGCCCGCAAATTTCTCGGACTCAATCCTGTCGCTGTCTGGTGATAATCCGCAGAAGGCGGATATCTCGATTCGCACCGACGACGCGCACAGCTATCTCGTGGGCTCGGTCGCCCAGGTGGTCGGCCAGACGATGGCGGGCACTTTCGGCAACGCCATAACCGCTCAGTACATCGGCGGTATCTACGCGAGCCTTGGCGATGTCGGCACATCACTCACTGGCGCAGCCGACGGCGCGACGTCGCTAGCCAACGGCGCTACCTCGTTCTCAACGGGCCTTCGGGACTACTCCGGCGGTGTCGACTCGCTGTCGTCGGGGCTTCGGCAGCTCGATGCTGGGGCATCCGGACTGTCGGAATTGACTGCCGGTGTCGCGGCGTACACCGCCAGTGTCTCGGACATCTCCGCTGGCCTCAGCGCGCTAGCTCCTGCGATGAGCACCGCCGACCCCGCCCTCCAGGCTCAGTTCGACGCTCTCGTTGCAGGACTCGCCCAGGCCGCAAGTGGCGGAGCGGGCCTCAGCGCGTCGGCTGCGTCGGGAATTGCGGGCGTGCAGTCCGGAATCTCGCAAAGTGCCAACGGTGCCTCGCAGTTGTCCAACGGCTCGGGGGCTCTCAACGACGGCGCGAGCCAGCTGGTATCAGGGGCGACCGAGCTGGCAACGGGTCTTCAGTCGGGAGCCGATCAACTGCCATCGGGAGATGCCGCCAGCGCCGAAGCGTCGGCTCAGGTCGCGGCCGACCCGGTGGGGCTCACGGTCTCAACCGACAACGCGGTGTCCGAGGTGGGGCAGCTCGTGGCTACCTTCTTCATCCCGCTCGGGCTATGGCTCGGGGCCCTCGCGGTCTTCCTCGTTCTGCGCCCGGTTACCCGGCGCGCACTCACGTCGACCGCCCGCGATGGACGGCTCGTTTCATCCGCCATTGGCAAGGCCAGTCTCATCACGGGCGCTCAGGCAGCGCTGCTCGTGGCACTCCTGCACGGCGCGCTCGGAGTGGGATGGAATCTGCTGCCGGCCACTCTCGGGTTTGCCATTCTTACCGCGCTCGCCTTCACGGCCTTTCACTATCTGCTGACGATCGGACTGGGTCGAGGGGGACTCGTGGTGTCGCTGTTCCTGCTCGCAGTTCAGGTGACCTCGACCGGAGGCGTCTACCCGATCGAGTTGCTCTCGACTCCGTTCCAGCTCGTGAGTCCGTTTCTCCCCCTGACCTACGCTGTCGAGGGGATGCAGGGCATCCTTGCCGGAGGAAATCCGGCAGTAGTGGTCGCGGCGGCAGCGGTTCTGCTGGCGTTCGGTGTCGGCTCGACGGTTCTCGCACTGCTGGCGATTCGACGCACCCGTCGGGCGGGAGCGATCGGACTGGTTCCGTCGGTCGCCTAATCAGTAGCGCCGGGGATGCCCGAGTCAGGCCGCGCGAGCCTTGTCGGCGTGGGGTCGCGCGTCAATTGACTCGGACGCACGACGCTGTGCGAGCAGTTCCTCTTCGATGTGCCGCCACAGGTAGTCCTGCTCGGTGACTTCGGCTTGCTCGGTTGCATGGCTCCCGCTCGCCTTGGGCTCAATAACCAGCGAGGATGCCACTTGCCACGCGATCGTGTCGGAGACAGTCGACACAAAAACCGCGTCATCCGCTGAAGCCCTACCGAGGGTGACCCGAAAACTGCCACCGGGACCGAACAGTTCGAACAGTCGTTGACTCACCAGGTCAAAGACCGCCTGCTTTTCGTCATCACTGAACCGTTCCACGTCCTCATTGTGGGGGACCGCTAGGCCGGTGCCGGGCCGACACGCCGACCCTCCAACCAGTGCCGAAGCAGGGAATAGGGCGGGCGTTTCGGGAGTTTGCTTCCCTCAAGCGCGCTAATTGTGCAGCGACACCCTAAGGAGATCTCGGTGACCAAACGCAAGTGGATCGTGGCTGGGCTGGCAGTCGGCGTGATTGTGATTGCCGTGGGACTCGCGATAACGCGACCCTGGCTAGCGTTCACTGACGTGACCGTCAACGACACCCTTCCGATCGTGCAAACTGCCGACCCGTCAGCCACCGGTTCCGCCGAGCCCTCCAGCGACCCATCTCCGAGTGCAGAGCCTCCGAGCGCCATCCAACTCGCACAGGGGAGCTTCATTAGCCACGAGCACGACACGACCGGCACAGTGACGATCGTGGAGAATCCCGATGGGTCGCGCGTGCTCGCGATCGAGAACCTGAACACCACTAACGGGCCCGACGTTCACGTCTGGTTGAGTGCCGCCGACACCGTCGAAGGCCCGGACGGTTGGTTTACCGCCGGAGGTGCGGAGTTCGTCGACCTCGGCTCGATCAAGGGCAACGTGGGCAATCAGGTGTATGAGATTCCCCCCGGCGTCGACCTCAGCAAATACCCCAGCGTTTCACTGTGGTGCGTTCAGTTCGGCGTCTCGTTTGGGGGCGCTCAGCTCAGCTGACCCGATCGCTGCGCACAGACCCGGCGCCCGCCGCGATGTGGGATGCCGCAAACTGTACCGTCTCGCGCAACATCGCTAGCCGGCCGTGCTCTGAGCCCGCGGGCTTGGTGTTCACCTCGGCGATGAGCGCGCCATTCCACTGCCGCGCTGCGAGGTAACGCAGC
>JBBQZJ010000069.1:0-9512 GCA_038207805.1 Actinomycetales bacterium
CCCGACGACTTCGTCAGGGCGAGTACTGCGGCCTTCGAGGCCGAGTAGATCGACAGGTTCGGGTTACCGTCTTTGCCAGCCATGCTGGCGAAGTTCACGACGCGACCCCAGCCGCGCTCGACCATGCCCGGCACGAACGCACGCATGGTCGCGACCACTCCGAGAACGTTCACCTCGAAGACGTTGCGCCAGTTGTCGGCCGTCGTCTCGACGAGCGGGACGCCAGGACCGACGATTCCGGCGGAGTTGACCAGAATGTCAATCGGGCCGATCGTCGCGGATGCCTCGGCGAACGCCGCCTCATCGGTGATATCGACGACGATGTCGACATCCCCTGCAATGTCGAGCGTAACGACCCGGATTCCCTCCGCGCGCAGTCGCACGGCCGTCGCGGCCCCCAGGCCGCGCCCTCCGCCAGTTATCAGTGCAGTTCTCATGCTCGTCTTTCGATCGTCTAACTCAGCCATGTATTTCTCCACTCGTGAGGGGCAAAGCCACGTGGTCTAGCACCTCGAGGATGTGCCGGTATTGGTGCCCTGTAGCCCGCGTCATTCCGATTTCGCACGTGCGGTTGCAGGAGACGTACGCGTCAAAGGTCCCGGAGGCAACTTCGGCGGCTTCGAGTTCGGTCGCGCTCGCCGTGAGTTCGGGATGCAACATGCCGCGGTCGCCCGCGAAGGCGCAGCATCCCCAGTTCTCCGGCACCGTGACCTCGGGTGAGACCGCGCCCGCGAGGAGGGCAAGATTCGCGTTCGAACCGGCACGCGTGCTTGAGCAGGTCGGGTGCACAACGACGCTCTCCAGAGTGCGATCGATGTGCAGCAGGGGCAGAATGTGCTCCGCGGCAAAGTCGACGGCATCCACAATTCGCATTCCGGTGAATTCGGGATGCTCCTCCACGGCTTTCTCGAGCGCGAGCACGAGTCCTTCGGAACAGGACGAGTTGTCGCACACGACGCTCAGGCGGCCGTGGTCTGACGCCTCCCACAGTGCGGCCGCGGTGCGCTCGACCATGTCGTGATACCCGTCGAGGATGCCCTTGGACTTCCACGGCGTGCCGCAACACAGGCTGCCGATGGTGTCGGGGCGTACCAGAGCAATTCCGGCTTTCGCCGCGAGCGACTCGAACGCTACGGCCACGCCCGCGCCGCCCTCTGCCGGGCCGAACATCGTGCCGACACACGCCTGGAAGTACACCGCGACCGCCGACGGGTCTCGGCCGGGCATCCGTCGTCGCCCGCCCTTCGGCAAGTCGCGGGACCACAGTGGCACGGTGTCGCGACCCAGCACCGAGCGTGCGGCGGAGTTGGGAACAGTGATGAGCGCAGCGGGTACGGCGGCCGCGACGGTGAGGGCGGCCGAGGCGAGACCGGTGACCGGCTTCCACGCCTTGCCAGCTGCAGTCCAGACCGCGCTCTCCACAGCACCGACGGTCTCCGACCGGAGTCGTCTCACCAGGTCACCGGTGTTGATGAGCACCGGGCACGCGGTCTGACACATGCCGTCCACGGCACACGTCTCGGTTACCCCGTACTCCTGTTCCCGCCGCAGTTCCTTGGCAAGCTCCCGGTTGCCGCGCTGATCCGCGTCGGCGATAGCGCGTTGCACGACGATGCGCTGGCGCGGCGTCGTTGTGAGGTCTTTGCTCGGGCACACCGGTTCGCAATAGCCGCACTCGACGCAGCGGTCGACCTCGGCCTCCACGGTCGGTGTCGACTTGAGGTGTCGAAGGTGCAGGTCGGCGTCGTTGGTGAGAATGGTGTCCGGGTTCAGGATGCCCGCTGGATCGAACGCGGCCTTGATGTCGAGCATCATGCGATAGAGCACCGGGCCGTACTGACGCGCGACAAACGGGGCCATGATCCGACCCGTTCCGTGTTCCGCCTTGAGAGTGCCTCCCGCGCCGAGAACGAGGTCAACCATGTCCTCGGTGAACGCGCGGTAGCGCTTCACGTTGGTGTCGATGTCGAAATTCTCGTTGAGCAAGAAGTGGATGTTGCCATCCTTGGCATGCCCAAAGATCACCGCGTCGCCGTAGCCGTGGATCTCGAACAGTGAAGTGAGCCCCGCGCACGTCTCGGACAGCCGCCCAACCGGCACGGCGATGTCTTCGAGGAGCGCCGTGGTTCCCGACGGACGCGCCCCGGCGACGGTTGCGTACAGGCCCTTGCGGATGTGCCACAGGGCCGCTCGTGCCCGAGCATCTTGAGACAGCTCGGGTACCGAAACCAGGGGGAGCCGGGCAAACAGCACTTCGGCGGCTGAGCTGAGATCCGAGAGCTCGTCAGCGGTTGTGGCCTGGTACTCAACCAGCAGTGCGCAGTGGTCGACGATCTGAAAGGTGGGGAGGGCATCCCGCGATTGCGGATCGAGTAGGGCGGCCCGCAGCGATGCCGCGTCCATGAGTTCGATGGTCGCGGGACGGGTTGCGAGGATCTCGGTTAGGGCATCGGTTGCGGCCCTCAGCGTAGTGAAGACCAGCAGTGTCGTCGCGGCGAACTTGTGAAGTGGAACCGTGGCGAACCTCGCCTCGGCGACGAACCCGAGGGTGCCTTCGCTGCCCACCATGAGATGGGCCAGAATCTGTGCCGGTGATTCGTGGTCGACAAGCGAATTGAGACCGTAGCCCATGGTGTTCTTGATGCTGAACTGGCGCACGATCTCGGCAGTGAGCTCCGGATTGGCGAGCACCTCGGCCCGAAGGGCCGTCAGGGTGTCACACAGCGCTGGCTCGGCGTCACGGAGCTTCTGATCCGCATCCGGGGCCCCGGTGTCCACTACCGTGCCACTGGGCAGAACAATGACCGCTGAGATGAGGGTGCGATACGTGTTCTGTTCGGTGCCGCACGCCATGCCGCTGGAGTTGTTGGCGACCACTCCGCCGATCGTGCATGCGATCTCGCTCGCCGGGTCTGGGCCGAGTTTTCGACCGTGTCGAGCGAGGCGCGTGTTGACTTGGCGCACCGTCGCCCCGGGGCCGACCCGCGCGACGAGGCCGTCATCGTCGATGGAGATCGATCGGAAATGTCGACGCGTGTCGACGAGGATGTTGCCCGTTGATGCCTGGCCGGAGAGGCTCGTGCCACCCGACCGGAAGGTCAGGCGTTCGCCGGCGCTGGTCGCGTAGGCAAATAGCGCAGCAACTTCCGTCGGATTTTGGGGAGTGACAACGGCGCGCGGAGTGAGCAAGTAGTGGGAGGCGTCGACGGCGGCGATCACTCGGTCGAACGCGCTTGTCGACACCGCATCTTCTCGCGGCACCGCGGCGCGGATTGCTGTTCCCAGGGCGCGCTCCGACAGCGTTAGATCAGCGCGCGATGCTGACTCAATGAGACTCACGGGCGACCTTGTCTCCGGATGATCCAACCAAGAAGTCCAAATCGGCTCCGGTGTCGGCCTGCATCACGTGATCGATGTAGAGCTTCGCCCAGCCGCGGGTCGGGCTCGCGTATGCCGCGGCGCTCGCTGGCGACTGACCCCGTGACCTCAGCTCCTCATCGCTGAGATCCACCTTCAGCACGCGGTTCGCAACGTCGAGAGTAATCACGTCGCCTGTGCGCACAAAGGCGAGCGGTCCGCCGGCCGCTGCCTCGGGCGCGACGTGCAGAATGACGGTGCCGTAGGCTGTGCCGCTCATCCGGGCGTCGCTAATGCGCACCATGTCGCGCACACCCTGCTCGAGCAACTTGCGCGGCAGTGGCATGTTGCCCACTTCCGGCATGCCCGGGTATCCGCGAGGACCGCACCCGCGCAGCACCAGAACGGAGTCGGCGGTCACCTCCAGGTCGGGATCGTCGATGCGGGCGCGCATGTCTTCGATGCTGTCGAAGACCACGGCGGGTCCGGTGTGCTGCAGCAGAGCGGCGGTCGCTGCGGCCGGCTTAATGATTGCGCCGAGAGGGGCGAGATTGCCCCGGAGCACCGCGATGCCTGCGTCGGCCATGAGGGGTGCATCGCGGGGAAGAATCACGGTGTCGTCGTAGACCGGCCGGTCGACGAGGTACTCGACGAGAGGGGTGCCGGTCACGGTGATGGGCTCGGAGTGCAGGAGGTCTTTCACCTGAGAGAGCAGAGCGAGCACACCGCCGGCGCGGTACAGGTCGTCCATGAGGAACCGGCCGCTCGGCTGGAGGTTTGCCATCACGGGAACCCCCGCGCCCGCGGCATCGAAGTCGTCGAGCGTGAGGCCGATTCCGAGTCGTCCGGCAATCGCCAGCAGGTGCACGACGGAGTTGGTCGATCCACCCGCGGCCGCTACAGCCACGATCGCGTTGAGGAAGGACTGCTTGGTCATGATGTCGCTGGGTCTGCGGTTCTGGGCGACCATGTCAACGATGAGCCGACCGGTGTCGTGCGACATCGACAGGAGCCGGGAATCCGAGGCCGGGGTTCCGGCGAAGCCCGGAATGGTCATGCCGAGCGCCTCAGCCACGATGGCCATGGTCGATGCCGTGCCCATGGTGTTGCAGTGTCCTTTGCTGCGGATCGTTGATTGCTCCGACTCGAGAAACTGGCCGTTGGTGATCGTTCCGGCCCGCACCTCTTCGCTGAGTCGCCAGACGTCGGTACCGCATCCGAGAGCCTCACCGCGAAAATGACCGGTCAGCATTGGACCGCCGGGCACCACTACGGCCGGCAGATTTACGGATGCCGCGGCCATCAGCAGCGCCGGGATCGTCTTGTCGCACCCGCCCAGCAGCACGAGCCCGTCGATCGGATTCGCGCGGAACATCTCCTCCATCGCCATGGCCGCCATATTGCGCCAGAGCATCGCTGTCGGCTTGACCTGGGTCTCACCGAGCGAGACGACGGGAAGGTTGTATGGCACTCCGCCCGCGGCCCAGATTCCTTGCTTCACGGACTCCGCGACCTCGTTGAGATGCATGTTGCACGGGGTCAGGTCGCTGGCGGTGTTCGCGATCGCAATCTGCGGCCGCGTGCCGTCGAGCGCGTCATCGGGGAGGCCGCGTCGCATCCATGCCCGGTGGATGTAGGCGTTGCGGTCGGCACCCTCGTACCACTCACCGCTGCGAAGGTGATCCACCCTGACCCTTTCCAGCTATCTGAATTCTGGATTGCTATGTGGAATTATGCCACAGGCTCGGCACCGTTGTGGCACGGTTACTTCGGTAGGGTCGAACAATGAACGACGAGCTTCAGCCCAATACCGTCGTCGACGCTGTTCGCGCTCCGATCGACCTCGAGGCAGTGCCCGCCGACCAGATCGTGGTTGGCTCGCCCTCGGCCGGAGCCAGGGCATTGGTCGTCGGCGACACCGAGATCGGCATCTGGGAGCACACCGCCGGAACCTCCACCGATGTCGAGGTCGATGAAGTGTTCGTTGTGCTGGCTGGTAGCGCAACGGTCGAACTAACGGACTCGGGGCAACTATTGACCCTCGCGCCCGGCGTTGTGGGGCGTCTGGCCGCCGGCACCGCTACCCGGTGGATCGTGACCGAGACCCTTCGCAAGATCTACATTGCCTAGGCCGGTCTAGCCCGGCCGAGCCCGGCCTAGCCCGGTCTAGCCCGGCCCGGCATCCCCCCTGCACCGCCCACTACAGAATCGAATCGCGTATGAGCATCCCGGCAACCGCATACTCCCGCATCCGCCAGCACCCCGTCGAACTGCTTCGGGAGTCGCTGAAAGGTGCCGCGCCCATTCCGTTCTGGCTCGACTCGCCCGATCGCCCCGAGCAGCTGCCGCCGCTCACCGATGACCTCACGGCCGACCTCGTTGTTGTGGGCGGCGGATACTGCGGGCTGTGGACCGCGCTCATCGCCAAAGAACGCGATCCGAAGCGCGATGTCGTTCTGATCGAGGCCGCCGAATTGGGGTGGGCGGCGAGTGGCCGCAACGGCGGGTTCTGCGAGTTCAGCCTGACCCACGGCCCGGAGAACGGTGAGCGGCACTTCCCCGATGAGCTCGACACGCTCGAGCGTCTGGCTCGCGAGAACTTCGACGCCCTCAAGGCCAGCATCGCGCGCTACTCGATGGATGTCGAGTTCGAGGAGACCGGCGTGCTCATGGTGGCCACCGAGCCGCACCAAATCGACTACCTGCGCGAGGCGGCAGACGAGAACGCTGATGCGACGTTCTACGAGGGCGATGCGCTTCCGGTGAAGTCACCGCTGTATCGAGCGGCGGTGGCCGAGACCGCTGGCTTCGGCTTTGTGCATCCAGCCAAGCTGGTCTGGGAGCTGCGACGGGTCTGCCTCGAACTCGGTGTGCGAATCTTCGAAAAGAGCCCGGTGCGCGCAATTGCTCGCAGCGGCGAGGCGGTTCTCGTGAGCGCCGACCGCGGCTCAGTGGTCGCTAGCCGAGTGGCTCTCGCCACCAACGGGTTCCCCTCGCTGCTGGCCCGAACGAGAATCTTGACCGTGCCGATCTACGACTACGCCATCGTGACCGAGCCGTTGCGTCGTGATCAACTGGAAAGCATCGGATGGGTTGACCGACACGGCATCAACGACTCGTCGCGCGAGTTTCACTATTACCGCAAGACCGCCGACGACCGCATCCTGTTCGGCGGCTTCGACGCGATCTATCACCGTGGCGGCAGGATTCGGTCAAGCCACGATCAGCGGCCCGAGACCTTCGAACTGCTGGCGGACCACTTCTTCTCCACATTTCCGCAGCTGGCGGGCATCCGCTTCACTCACCAGTGGGGCGGGATGATCGACATGTCAACACAGCTCGTCGCCTTTCACGGGATCGCCTGGGGTGGCCGAGTCGCCTACAGCGCGGGGTACACCGGTCTCGGTGTGGCCGCGACCCGTTTCGGCGGTGAAACGATGCTCGACCTGCTCGCCGGTGAGAAGACGCCGCGCACGGAGCTGAGCTGGGCCAACAGGCACCCGTTCCCCATCCCCCCGGAGCCCGCACGGTATCCGCTTATTCAACTCATGCGCCGCGCCGTGGCCACCTCCGACGCACGCGGTGGCAGAGATGGCCTGCTCATCAAGATCGCCGACCGGTTCGGGATCGGGTTCGACTCGTAGCGGCTACGGGCGCCAGACCATCAGCACGACGACCGCCACGAGCAGTAGGGCGGTGAGTCCCGACAGCGCAGCGATGCGGCCGTACTCGGTCGGGATCGCGCCCTCGGCCAGACGTTGGCCGGCCCGCTTCATGAGCGGCGCGACGGCCGACAACGCGATACTGACAGCAACCGAATACAGGATGATCGACGCCAGCAACCACGGCGTCGTGTAGGTGAGTTTGTCCTCGGGGTCCACGAAGGCGACAAGCCCGAATCCGAGCACTGCGACAACCAGTGACAGCCAGCTGGCGGCCGCGGTAGCCCGCCCGAGGAGGGTGACCTCGGCCGCGTGACCCTGGCGCAGCGATCTCAGGCCAATCATGGGCAGAACGGTCATGGGTCCGATGATGAAGACGGCCCCCACCACGTGAAGGGTTGCGAAAAGAGTTTCCATGTATGAATGGTGCTCGGGGAGCCGTGCTCCGGAACAGGGGCTAAAGTCCCGTCCCGCGTCCCGCGCCTCACGCCTCCCAACGCAACGGCCCCAGCTCTCAGAGCCGGGGCCGTACGTCACCTAGATGGTGCGCTACATCTTAGGTTTGCCGTCGAACATCTCCGACTCCATGGCGTCATATCCTTCGACCTGCGGGTCGCCGTGCATCCCGCCGCTGAGCGCGTACTCCTCCTCCGGGGAGAGCACGAGCTTGGTGCGACCGAACAGGGCGAACAGCACGAGCATCACGACATACACGATGGCGATCGCGATGATGGCCGGACGGAACGCCTCCTGCAGAATGAACCCGATGAAGATCAGCACCGCGATGAGGCCACCGACGACCGCGCCGGGAACACCGACGGGGCTGACGTAAGGACGCTTCGCGTTCGGGAACTTCCTGCGCAGGATGACGAACGACACCATCTGTAGGGCATAGGCGATGACCGCGCCCCAGACCGCGATGTTCAGCACGATGGGTCCCGCGATGGCCCCACCGAAGTCCACCAGCAGCAGTGCGGCGAATCCGATGATTCCACCGACCAGCAGCGCGACCCAGGGGGTCTGGCGCTTGCCGGTGAGCGATAGGAACTTCGGGTAGTAGCCCGCCCGTGACAGCGAATACATGTTGCGTCCGTAGGCGAACATGATTCCCTGCAGCGATGCCAGCAGACCGAGCAGCGCGAACGCGGCGAGGAGTGCGGCAACGGTGTCAGGCAGGAATGCCCGGAAGCCATCGAGTAGCGGTTCGCCCGACGTCGCTAGGGCCGCCGATCCGGTGACACCGGGGTTGAGCACCAGCACCAGTGCGCCGAGCACAACCAGGGTGATCATGCCGGTGATGCCCGCGCGGGGGATGTCGCGCGCCGGGGAGTGCGACTCTTCGGCAGCAAGCGGCAGTTCCTCAATTCCGAGGAAGAACCACATTGCGAATGGCAGCGCAAAGAGGATCGCGACCCAGCCGTGCGGCAGGAAGGCGGTCTGGCCAGCGTCGGGGGCAATGTCGAACAGCTTGTCGAACGAGAACTGCCCTGACGCGATCGCCATGATGAAGAAGAGCGCAAGAATCGCGATCGAGATCAGCGCAACAATGAGCGCGAACTTGAACGAGATATTGGCCCCCGCCGAGTTCAGGATGATGAAAATCGCGTACAGGATGATCCACCAGACCCAGCCGGGCATGCTGAATCCGAACAGTGCCGAGGTGACACCGTCGGCGTAAGCGGCCGAGAAGTAGACGACGACGCCGGTAGTCGCGACGTACTCAATTGTTTCGGCGAGACCGGTGACGAAACCGCCCCACGGGCCCATCGCTGCACGGGCGAATGAGTACGCACCGCCGGTGTGCGGCTGTGCTGCCGCCATCTCGCCGATGGAGAACAGCATGCCGAAGTACATGATCACCACGATGATGAAGGCGATGAGCATTCCGCCCCAGCCGGCGAAGTCGAGGCCGAAGTTCCAGCCCGAGAAGTCGCCCGAAATGACCGCAGCAATTCCGAGGCCCCAGAGGCCCCAGATGCCCGCGGTGCGCTTGAGGCTTCGCTTTTCGAAGTAGCCAGCCTCGGCCTTGGTGTATTTAACGCCGGACACGCTTGTGCCCTGTGATTCCGCCATTAGTCCTCCACATGCGACATTCGGGCGCAGGCACCATTGCCTGCGGAATTCCCATGAGTTTGTCGGCTATTGGTACCCCTTGTCTACCTTTAGATGTAAATTGCGCGTTACAGCTTTCCAGTCTTTGCGGTATTCATCGTGATGTAATGGTCGGCACACGACTCAAGGAGGAGCTAAGTGGCACAGGCGAGCACCACGCAGAAGACCGGCAATCTATCCGTGCAGGAGCTGACCACAATGGTGGCGGCGCGCGAGATTGACACGGTAATCATTGCGTTCACCGACATGCAAGGTCGCCTCGTCGGCAAGCGTGCCTCTGCGCGACTCTTTCTCGAGGAGCTTGCCGAACACGGCGCCGAGTGCTGCAACTACCTGCTCGCTGTCGACGTCGAGATGAACACCGTCTCCGGCTACGCGATC
>JBBQZJ010000070.1:0-9446 GCA_038207805.1 Actinomycetales bacterium
CGACGTTACTGGGAGTAGTGTCTGCGCTCTTGTGCAAGGTCATGAGGAGAAGGGGTCGGATCGTAAAGATCAGCAGGGCTGCCAAAATCGCTGCGAGGCCGATTTGCACCCACCACGGTAAGCCGAGCAAGTTGGCACCGAGGCCACCGATGAGCGTGCCCGCTGCCAACATAAGAAAGGTGAACTCGAGAGTGAGCAACTCGATCACGACGAACAGCACGACTAGGGCGAGCCACAGAATCCACAGATATTGCGTCAGATCCACCAACATCTCGCCGGACTCCTCTGGGTCACTGGGGCATCGACGCCTTGAACCCTGACGCTACCATCCCGCCCTCACCGCGCGCTGAGACTTGACGCTACAGTCGTAGCGTGACTAGCGCAGACACCAAGAACCCACTGGCCCCACACTCGCTCGAGGGCAAACGAATTCTCGTAACTGGTTCATCTCGGGGCATTGGCGCCGACACCGCCGCCTACTTTGCGCAGGCCGGAGCCCGGATCGCCATCAATTACCGCAACAAGGAGGCTCGAGCACTCAAGCTCGTGGCCGCGCTCGAAGCGGCGGGCGGCAGCGCGATCGCAATCGGGGCCGACCTTACCGATCCCGAGTCGGTCGCCGCCCTGGTGGAGAGGGTGAGGTCCGAATTCGGCGGCCTCGACATCCTCGTGCTTAATGCCTCGGGGGGCATGGAAAGCGGCATGGCTGAGGACTACGCGATGACGCTCAATCGCGACGCTCAGGTCAATTTCCTTGCCGCGATGCGCCCGTTACTGGGGGAGGGGTCTCGCGTCGTTTTCGTGACTAGTCATCAGGCGCATTTCATCAAGACCGTCCCGACTATGCCGGAATATCTGCCGGTGGCCCTCAGCAAGCGTGCCGGCGAGGACGCGCTGCGCGCCCTCATCCCGGAACTCAACGACGCCGGCATCGGCTTCGTCGTCGTCTCCGGAGACATGATTGAGGGCACGATCACCGCGACCCTTCTTCAACGCGCGAATCCTGGCGCCATCGAGGCCCGCAAACAAGCCGCTGGTCGCCTCTACAACGTCAGCGAATTCGCCGCGGAGGTCGCTCTTGCCGCGGTCAAGCCCGTTCCCGGCAACCACACGCACTACGTCGGTGACGTCACCGACTTTCTGTCCGTCTAGCTACCGTCGATGGTCATCGGCGTCCACCGGCTCACGAGTCGAGTCTTGCTGTTCGACCGAGCCGGCAGGATCCTGCTGTTTCTGACGACCGCGCCCGACACGAGCGGCGTCGCGCGCTGGATAACCCCGGGCGGCGGAGTCGACCCGGGGGAGAGCCACCTCGAGGCAGCCCTGAGAGAACTCCACGAGGAGACCGGCTTGATCCTCGGCACTCTCGGGGCACCGGTCTGGGCGCACGATTTCGATGTGAGCTGGGATGCAGCAGACCATGACACGGGCCATGCCGAGTTTTACAGGGCAGTCGTCGACGAGTTCGAGCCATCGAGTGAGCTCTGGACCGACGAGGAACGAGTGGACGTGCTCGAGCATCGCTGGTGGAGCGTGGCCGAACTCGCTACGACCCTGGAACCGTTTGAGCCGGCCGAACTACCCACCCTCGCAGCCCGTTCCGCACCAAGAGAGAAGTGAGCCATGACGAACGACCTTCCCGAATTCACGATCGCAGAGCTCGAAACCCTCGTCGTGGACCTTCCAGAGTTCACCAACGATGACGCAGTCAATCTGGGGTTGGCAGCCGTAGAGGTCATCACCGAATGGCAGCTGAATCTGGCCGTGGACATCGTGCTGCGCGGCGACCTCGTTTTCCGAGCCAAACTCGGAACAACTGGACCTGGCAACGATCCGTGGCTGGCGGGGAAGGCCGCTGTCGCGCGAAAACACGGGGAGCCGTCACTGCTGGTCCGTCGCCGGTATGAGGAGCTGGGAACGTCGTATCCCGAGCTCACGGTCGACGGTGTGGAATTGAAGGCGCACGGTGGCTCGGTGCCGATTCGTGTCGGTGGTGACGTTGTCGCAACAATCACTCTTTCTGGCGAGCCCGACGTGCTGGACCACGCGGCCGCGGCTGAGGCATTGCGGCGTTTTGCTGCTGATTAGCGTGTGCGGGTCCGAAATGTGTACAATTTAGACATCCGATAATCAACGCATAGTCGAATGTGTGTTCTTTGTGTTCGAATAGTTGTTCTGTGGCTACAGCCGCCTCTGTCGCGGCGTTCTTGGGGTGAGGGTGCCCCGTGGCAGGGGGCAATCGGTCGACCTGCGTTGACCCGGCTTTCCGCCGGGGACACGCGAGGCGGCCGATGGTGGCAAACCCACGAAGTGGGTTTTGGCCAGTCCCTTGCTCGGGGGTAATCTGTCGCCCCGGTGGGATGCTCGGGGGTCGTTTCAGGCGCCAGCCTGCAACGCACCACCAGATGCCCATTTTCTGGGCCAGCGCCGAACGTAGTGAGGTCGGATCGCTGGCTCATCCGGTCGGTCAAAGTGTGGTTATGGGGTTGGGGGTTTCGCGCGAAAGTCCCCGCTGGGGATGTCGCGCGGCCTTCCCCTCCAACTCCATTTTCGGCAAGCAAACACTGGTGTTTGCGCGGCAGTTCAGTCAACCGAGTCCACCCCCATTGGTATAACATGGGGGTAACTCTTGGCTTTCGGGTTACGTCGGGGGACAGGTTCTTTCTCCAGCTCGATAGGTCGTTCTTCTTGCAGTGGTGTCACAAGCCACCTCGTTTCTAGTTGTCGTCTGAGGTTGGCGGATGCCTTGATCGCCTGGTCGGCTGCGCGATAGGCATACGGTTCGTTCCACGGTCGGGCCTCGATCGCGTCGGCATCTCGTGCGAGCGTGCGAGCCACGCTGACCAAGCGATACAGGTTGTCTTCGAGGTGCTGCATGTCCTCGTCCATCGGGTTGCTGGGGGTGGTGTCAGCCATGATCGGCCTCGATCATGTTCTGGCGGGTTCCTACAGTTTCCCAGTTCCGATAATCAGCATTATGTCAAGTGGTCGACATTCAGCCCACACCACCCCGCCCGCAGTCCTCATCAGTTATGGCGACACGTGTAATGCGAGGCATACCCTGTCGCTATGTCTCGCCTCGATGAACGTCTGCTGCCCCTTGCCACATCGTTGCTCGCGGACGATGAGCAGTTGCTGGGCTGCTGCATTACCGCACGGGTTTCGACATTCTCCGGGGCTCCGACCGTAGTCGCGGTCGGGACGGATCGCCTGGTGATCCAAGAACTGAACCGCAAGCTGGAGGCGAAGGGACCCCCGCTCCGCCTCCCCCCAGACGCCATCGCATCAGCCACCTTCACAACCGTGAGCGGTGGCAGCCCCTCGCTGGGTGCGATCCTCGTTGATTCGGCGAGTCTCAAACTAGTTCTGCGCACGACCGGTGGCGATAAGCTCGCGCTAACGATGATGACCGGCGAAACTGCACTCGGTGGCGGCGATGTTCAACGCGCCGGCGTGACAGCGCTCATCGATTGGGTTTCAGCGCACACCTGACTCGCTTCCCGTCGGATGGTTACCATGAGAGTCTGCCAAAGGACCTGAAGGGCTCCCATGAACGCCAATTCCGAGAGCTTCACCCCTGTGGAACGCGCCGCAATGAAGGCGCGCGCCCGCGAACTGAAGACGAACGCGAACAAGGAGCAAGCGGCGAAGGAGGTACTCGCCAAGATCGCCGAGTTGTCTGACTCCGATCGGCCACTGGCCGAACGCCTTCACGAGCTCATCACGAGCGCCGCGCCCGGCCTCTTCCCCAAGACCTGGTACGGGATGCCTGCCTACGCCAATGCCGACGGCAAAATCGTCTGTTTCTTTCAGGGTGCCGAGAAGTTCACGACCCGATACGCCACGCTCGGGTTTAGCGATGCGGCAAAGCTCGACGATGGTGACTTCTGGCCCAGCGCCTTCGCACTCACGAGGCTCTCCCCCGCCGTGGAGAAACAGATCATTCACCTGATCCAGCGGGCCACCGGCTGAGGCGGACGACGATGTACGTTCTCGCGATCGATCAGGGCACTACGAGCACTCGCGCGATTATTTTCGATCACGCCGGATCCGTGGTCTCGTCCGGCCAGCTAGAGCACAAGCAGATTTTCCCGCGCGCTGGCTGGGTGGAACATGACCCGATCGAGATCTGGGACAACACCCGCGAGGTCATCGGCCAAGCCCTGAGCAAGGCCAATCTGACCAGACACGACATCGCCTCGGTCGGTATCACTAACCAGCGCGAGACCACAGTCGTCTGGGATCGTGCCACCGGGAAGCCTGTCTACAACGCGATCGTCTGGCAGGACACTCGCACCCAGTCGATCGTCGACCGCATCGCAGGCGGCGACACGGCCCGGTTTTCGGATCGGGTCGGCCTACCGCTAGCAACCTACTTCTCGGGCACAAAGATTGTCTGGATTCTCGACAATGTTGACGGCGCACGGCACCGTGCCGAAGCGGGAGAGCTGGCCTTCGGCACGACCGACAGCTGGGTGCTGTGGAACCTCACCGGCGGAGTTAACGGCGGCGTCCATGCAACCGACGTCACCAACGCGAGCCGAACTCTGTTTATGGATCTCAGGACCTGCGCTTGGGATTCCGACATCCTCGCAGAGTTTGGCGTGCCCGAGTCGATGCTCCCCGAGATCCGCAGTTCCTCCGAGATCTATGGCACCGTGGAGTTGCAGAACCTGCTGCGTGAGGTTCCGGTGGCGGGCATCCTCGGCGATCAGCAAGCCGCAACCTTCGGTCAAGCGGCCTTCGCCCAGGGCGAGTCGAAGAACACCTACGGAACGGGCAACTTTCTCATCGTCAATACGGGCGAAGAAATTGTGCACTCCACCAACGGCCTGCTGACCACCGTCGCCTACAAGCTCGGCGAGGAACCAGCGAAGTACGCTCTCGAGGGTTCGATCGCCGTCACAGGATCGCTCGTACAGTGGCTGCGCGACAATCTGGAGATAATCGCGGATGCTTCCGAGATCGAAGCGCTCGCCGCGTCTGTGCCCGATAACGGGGGCGTGTACTTCGTGCCCGCTTTCTCGGGCTTGTTTGCGCCGCACTGGCGGCCGGATGCCCGGGGCGCGATTCTCGGCCTGACCAGATTCGCGACAAAGGCGCACATCGCCCGTGCCGCGCTCGAGGCGACTGCCTACCAAACCAGCGAGGTTCTGGATGCCGCCAACGCCGACTCCGGCGTCAACATCGTTGAGCTCAAGGTCGACGGGGGCATGGTCGCAAACAAGGCTCTCATGCAGTTTCAGGCCGACATCCTCGGCGTGCCAGTCGTACGACCCGTCGTTGCCGAGACGACCGCCTTGGGTGCCGCCTACGCTGCCGGCCTCGCGGTCGGCTTCTGGAAGGACACCGACGAACTCAGGGCAAACTGGCAGGAGGGCGAACGCTGGGAGCCGAACATGGCTACCGATGAGCGCGAGCGACTGTTGCGCAGTTGGAAGAAGGCCATCAGCAAGACCCTGGACTGGGTCGATGGCGACGTCGCCGGGTAGGCCCTAGCGGTTGGTCGCTTCGACCCACTCCTCGAGTTTCGCCTCCGCTGCGCCCGAATCGATCACGGCAGCGGCCCTGGCGAGCTGAACCGCGAGACGCTCGACAATCGGCTCCTGAAGTAACTCGGGATTCTCGGAGAGTTCGAACGCGACAAGTCCTGCCGCAGCGTTGAGTAACACGACATCGCGCACTGGCCCCGACTCCCCCGCTAACACTGACCTGGCGACGCCCGCGTTGTGTGCGGCATCCGCCCCCAGTAGCGACTGGATGTCGGCACGCGGGATGCCAAGATCGCTGGGGTCCAGATCGTGCTCAGTGACAAATCCTCGCGAAACCTCCCAGATGTGACTGTGGCCGGTGGTTGTGAGTTTGTCGATGCCATCATCGCCGCGGTAGACGAGCGCGGTCGCGCCCCTAGTCCGAAAAACCCCCACGACGAGCGGAACACGCTCGAGACTGGCCACGCCGACGGCCGAAGCATTGGGCCGTGCCGGGTTACAGAGCGGGCCCAGAATATTGAAGAGAGTGGGGATTCCCAACTCCTTGCGGGTCGGCCCAGCATGTCGAAAACCGGGGTGAAACAGGGCGGCGTACGCAAAGGTGATCCCCGTCTCGACGAGCACGGCCGCCGCACGCTCCGGCGTGATGTCGAGGTTGAGACCGAGCGCCGAGAGCACATCCGAGGCCCCCGACGCAGAGCTAGCGCCGCGATTTCCGTGCTTGACCACTGGCACGCCCGCGGCCGCGGCGATGACGGACGCGATCGATGAGATGTTCAGCACGGCACCGTACGGATCCCCACCGGTGCCGACGATATCGAGAACGTCCGGTGGCACATTCAGCTCAAGCGCGTTGGCGAGCACCGCATCCCGGAAGCCGAGAATCTCGTCGACCGTCTCCCCTTTGGCGCGCAACGCCACGAGCAATCCGGCCAGCTGAGCCGAGGTTGCCTCGCCAGACATCACCGACTGCATGGCCCACTCGGCCTCCGCGATGGTGAGGTCGTCACCGTCGAGCAGAGTCGTCAAGATGCTGGGCCAAGTGTGCTCGCGTGCCATGACCCAAATCCTAACGATCGGCGCCCGACTGGCCCGCCGAATGACAAAACCTGCCCCAAAAATCGACCATAATAGAAGGGTGACTACCGCCTCCCTCTCACGATCGATAACCGCTCCATCCATTCAGCGGCCCAACATCGTCGCCGTGGGCACGATCGTGTGGCTGGGCAGTGAGGTCATGTTCTTCGCGGGTCTATTTGCGATCTATTTCACGCTCAGATCGGTCTCCCCCGGGCTGTGGGAAGAGCAGACCGCAAAACTCAATGTGACCTACTCTGCAATCAACACGGTCATCCTCGTACTGTCATCGGTTACCTGCCAACTCGGCGTTTTCGCCGCCGAGAAGAGCAAGACCCGCCGCAGCGGAGGACTCTTCCAATTCTGGAAGTGGGGCCTCGTGGAATGGTTCTACCTCACCTACTTCATGGGTGCCACGTTCGTGATCGGCCAGATCTACGAGTACGCCCTTCTGGTCAGCGAAAACGTGAGTCTCGCCAGCGACTCCTACGGATCGGTGTTTTACATCACCACTGGATTCCACGGTCTTCATGTCACGGGTGGGCTCATCGCCTTCCTGCTCGTTCTCGGCAGGGTCTTCGCGGTGAAGGTCTTTACCCACAAAGAGGCGACGACCGCCATCGTTGTCTCGTACTACTGGCACTTCGTTGACGTTGTCTGGATCGGGCTTTTCCTGGTCATCTACGTACTCAAGTAAGAATCGAAACACATAGCTATGTCTCTGTCAGCATCTCCTTCCCGCAAGCAACGCAAGGCGGGACGTCGTAGCCCGCTTGCGAGCGTGGCGCTCCTGACCATTGGCCTGCTCGCTACCGGTGGCGTCTACGCCTTGTTCACCACCAGTGCAACCGCAGAGACCACGGCTGCGGCCGAGGAACTGGTCGAAGACGGCGGCAAGCTCTTTGCCGCGAACTGTGCCACCTGCCACGGGATGGCGCTGCAAGGCTCGACGCAGGCACCTAGCCTCATCGGAGTTGGCGCTGCATCCGTCGACTTCCAGGTCGGCACCGGCCGGATGCCGCTTGCGGCCACTGGCCCACAGGGTGAAGTCAAGCCCGAGCAGTTCACGCCCGAGCAGGTGGCTGCTCTGGCTGCGTTCGTCGCCACCAAGGGGAACGGCCCGGGCATCCCGAGCGCGCAGTACCTCGGCGGTACGGGTGACGCTGGGGTGGGAGCAGAACTGTTCCGAGTCAATTGCGCCATGTGTCACAACGTCGCCGGCGCCGGTGGTGCGCTCACCCAGGGCAAATACGCTCCCCCGCTCGCCGGGGTAGAAGCGGTGTACGCCTACGAGGCAATGATCACCGGCCCCCAGAACATGCCGGTATTCAACGACAGCAACATCTCGCCCGAAGACAAAGCAAACATCATCACCTACCTGAAGTTCCTCGACGAGACTCCCTCGGTTGGTGGCTTCGGGCTGGGCAACCTGGGGCCCGTCTCCGAGGGATTGTTCATCTGGATTTTCGGCCTCGGTGCGATCGTGGCGATCACGATCTGGCTCACCGCGAAATCCAACTAACCGGCCCCGCTGCCGGCTGCACCGAGAAGTCTGAAGGGGAAGAGAATGGCCAAGGACCACGACGCAATCGCTGGCGGTCAAGCCGGCGCATCCAGCGTCGAAAAGTACGGTCAAGCGCCGTCCGGCGGTACCGCTGTGGTCGTTTCCGACCGTATCCAAAACCCAGGATTTGAGCCGTTCCGCCCCCGCGTGACTGAGCTTGATCCCGCAAAAGACAAGCAGCAGGAACGACGAGTGTCGGCCCTGTTTGTTCTCTCGATCATCGGCACTGTGCTGGCGATCGGGGCGTACATTGCTTTCCCGATCTCGGAGGGCAACCTCGAGTCGGTGCGGTTGAACAACCTCTTCCTCGGCATCGGGATTACGCTTGCACTTCTCGGAATCGGCTTCGGTGCTGTGCACTGGTCCAAGTCGCTCATGGACGGTCACGACATGACCGAACAGCGCCACCCGACCCGCGGCACCCTCGAGACACGCGAGAAAGCTGTCGAGGTATTCACCCTCGGCAACAAGGAGTCAGGCTTCGGGCGCCGCACACTCATCCGCAACACACTTATCGGCGCCCTAGTCGTAAGTCCGCTTCCCGCGGTGGTGCTTTTCCGCGACCTCGCACCGGCCGAAGACCCGGTGCCACAGCTACAGCACACCATGTGGAAAGAGGGCATGCGCCTTACCCGAGATCCCTCGGGAACTCCGATTCTCGCCTCAGAGGTGACCCTAGGCTCGGCCTTCCATGTGATTCCCGAAGGTCTCAACGAACTACCCGACAAGCTCGAACAGAAGGCCAAGGCCGCGGTGCTCCTCATGCGCCTCAAGCCGGAAGACCTGAACGTTTCGGCGGGCCGCGAAGACTGGAACTACGCGGGAATCGTCGCATACTCGAAAATCTGCACACACGTGGGATGCCCGGTTGCGCTCTATGAGCAGCAGACCCACCACCTGCTGTGCCCCTGCCACCAATCACAGTTCGACATCAAGCGCGAGGCGACAGTCATCTTTGGTCCCGCCAAGCGCCCACTGCCGCAACTTCCCATCACCGTCGACGACGAGGGATACCTCATCGCACGTAGTGACTTCACCGAACCAGTAGGACCAAGCTTCTGGGAGCGCAACACATGAGTACCACCGAAACCACAGCACTAGCACCCACCCGAGGCACGAGGTTCACAGGCTGGGCAGCAAACTACATCGACGAGCGCACGAGCATCTCCGGCATCGTGCGCGAGCTCGGTCGCAAGATCTTCCCCGACCACTGGTCGTTCATGCTCGGCGAGGTCGCTCTCTACAGCTTTGTCGTCATCCTCCTCACGGGTACCTTCCTCACGTTCTTCTATGACCCGTCAATGACCGAGGTC
>JBBQZJ010000071.1:0-9383 GCA_038207805.1 Actinomycetales bacterium
GCTTCGCAAGCACTGGGCCTTGACCGAAATAATGCTCGAGCGGCCGGAGATTCGGGTCCAGCCTACAGGCTCATCGGCGGCCTGATGTGGAATCGTTATGAGGTAACTTGTCAATGCTGGAGGCTGTTCGAGGTGGCTTGCCTTCCTCGGTACCGATCACGCGCCGCCGGCTCATCTCGATGTACGTGGGTGCCAGGTCGAAGCCAATCGCCCTGCGGCCGAGTCGATGCGCCACCGTGGTGGTCGTCCCGCTGCCCACGAACGGATCGCAGATGACGTCTCCGACGCGGGAGAGGTAGCGAATCAGGCGGTACGGCAACTCCTCGGGGAACGGCGCCGGGTGTCCATCCGGACGGCGGGGCTCGCCCGAGAAGCGCCAGGGGCCACGACCGTAGAGCTGCCACTCAGCCGGCGTGATGTCGTCGGGGTGCGCTGACGACGGCCCCCAGGCGCCCTTCGAGAGCAGCACGATCATTTCCGATGAGTCGATCGGGTGGGGTCGCCGCGACGAGTTGACCGTCCCGAGCGAGCGGTCGCCCTTCGAAGTATGGCCCTCGTGCCAGGTGATCGTCGCCTGGTAGCTCCAGCCAGCGTCGAGTGCCGCCTGACAGGCCTGGACGTAGGTCGGGCGTTTGCCGCCCCTGGACGTGTCGAGTGGGACGTTCAAGGCAAGCCGCCCGTGGGGCTTCGTGACGCGGAACGATTCGGCGAGCCACTCGGCCATGAACGCCGGCCAGGTCTCAGCCTGGATGTCGCCGCCGATGTATTCGATATCGAGGGCATAAGGCGGACTGGTGACGGTCAGATCGACGCAGGCATCGGTGAGCGGCAGGGCGCGCGCATCGGCTACCGCGAGGATGGGAGCGGGCTGTATCCGGCGTGTCCACGGTCGGAGTGCACCGCTACGCGACTTGGTGCCTGGCTGTTCTGTATCGGCTTGATGGTGAAAGTCGCGCTCTGACATTGAAAGTTGATGAATAGTTGCATTGTATCGCGATAATGCAACATCCACAACTGACTATGACGAGTGAGAGGGGAAGTTTCTCAAGCAGAGGCAAGGTCTGCTCGGACCTCGCTTCAGAGCTTCTCGATGTAGCTCGCTGAGACGGCTATCCGCGCTCGAATCCCTGGTTGGTGAACTTCAGGGTTCGGCCGTTCTCTGTGACGGTACGCACGACATTCTCCGCGAAACCACCTGGTATCTCTGCCTCGATCTCAAGCGTCACTTTGACGGTCGAGCCGACCAGACCGCTGAGGTGCGCAATCAGCTCGTCGGCGATGCGCCCGGCGTCGCGGCCTACTCGGGTCGGATCGAGCGACACGGTGCCGTGAAACCGCGTCGGTGCAGCCAGCGGCTTGGATTCCGGTGGCACGCCCGTCGTAGTCGCGCCGCCACCCGTTCTCCCGCCGTTGGTCCAGCCTGGGGTACCGTTACTGGTATCGCCACCCAGTCCAGTCTTCTCGTCCACTTGCGGTGGGGTCTCGGCCTCTTCCTGACGGCGAACCGCGTCCGGTCGCACGAGCAAGCCTGCCACATTGTCTTCGGAGACGTTGACAAGTTGGCCGCTGCGCAATCCTCGGTAGCGCCCAGCCGCCTCGTCCCACTCGTCGGCGTACCCGAACGTGTCACTCCGCCAGGTCAGAAGGCCCAGCCCATCGCGCACAGCGTCAAGCACCACTGATTGGTCCTTGACGCGGGGTAGGTAGAGATACTTGCCGAAATCCTCCAGCAACTGCTTGATCACAACGTGATCGCCGCGCCAGAGTGGGACGCGCTCTAGCTCCATGCAGAGACGCGTCCCAGCTAGTGCCGTTACCAGCAACTCATCGTTGCGCAGCTTCTTGCTGGCCCGCACCGCCAGGGGATCCGAGCCAGTCAAGCGCAGGGCTTGCCACTCGATAGCCGACTGCGGTGTGGACTGGACGGGCACGAGCAGCCACTGGTACGTCTCCGGCAGTCGCGCCGTGATCGCGCCATCGGCCGATTTGCGCTGCTCCTCGGCCTGACGTACCTGGTGCGGCGTCAGATTCATCGTGTCCTTGTCTCGGAGGATCGACTCCCAGGCCAGGAAGCGACGAACTGATTCGTCTAGATCTTGCAAGCGGGTCTGATCGGCGGCCAGGAACACCAGCGTGTTGCGGAAGAGGCGCGGCGCGTTGCCACGCGACTCGAAGATGGCCTTCGCAGCGGTCTCAGCAGGATTCCCCGGCACCTTGCTATATGGCTGTTCGCTGGCAAGGACCACCAGGCGGGCATCCGTGTCGTCTGGGACATCCTGCCCGGAGCGTGGCAGCGGGTGGATCCTGCTGAAGTCGCCTATCCGTCGCAGGTCAGCACGCAGGCGAGTGTCCAACTCCTGGAGGACCGGATCTCGGTTGCGCTTCAGTTCTTCGGCGCGCTCCTCGGCCGTCTTGGTGACCGTCGGCTGCGTCGAGTACCAGTAGCGGGCACCGTCCTGATAGAGGTACGTGGCGGCCGTGCTCATCCGCCGCAACGCATCGCCGAAGATGGCAGGCGACTCGCCGGGCATGACGCAGCCAAGTTTGACGCGACGGTCCTCAATTCCCTGGTTGGCTGCTGCCATGGTCGGAGCTGATCCCAGGTAGACTGTGCGCGCCACGCGCCGGCAAGCGGACAGCTTGCCGAGATTCGGCACCTCGCCATCGAGGCGCAGCGGCAGTGCGTTCGGGCCGTCCACATCCTTCTCGATGATCGGGACCCAGTTGTCGGAAAGGTAACGGGTCAGCTCAAACTGGACGCGTGGATCGTCGATAGGGATGTTCGCCGGCAGGATCAGCGGGTTGCGGTCGCCCTTCTCCCACAGGCTGTGAATCACCGCTGCCATCAACCGCAGGACGCCACGGGTGCGCTGGAACTTCACCAGCGTCGACCAGTCGGTGTAGAGTCGATCAAAGACCTCGGGATGGATCGGATACGCTGCCTTCAGCCGCTGCTCGTACTCAGCCTCGTGGCACTCGGTCGGGAACTCCTCCTGCTGGGTGCGGTAGAGGTCGTAGAAGGCGCGCGCGACAGTGTCCCGAGCCACGAAATGCTGGCGTTCCACCAGCGGCTCGAAAAGGCGCCGACGAACGATCTCGAAGCCCTCCTCGGCGCTCGCCGGGCGCCACGACGCCTCGACGCGCCCGACTGCGTTGCGCAGCCGATCCAGGGCAGTGCGTCCACGCTGACCGCCGACCTCGACATCGTCAGCCTGGGAGTGTGGCGAGGCGGTTGTGTCAGAGGCCGGTAAGCTGATCACCAGCAAGCACTGATTTGCCAGCTTGGCTGATTCGGTGAGTGCCTGGCAGAAGGTGAAATGGGTCTCGAAGCTCCCGGCTGGGAGGTCTGAGCCGTCGTGGAGCTGGCGTGCGTACGCCACCCACTCGTCGATCAGGATCAGGCACGGTCCGTAGGTGTTCATCAGCTCGCGGAGCGCGTCGCCTGGGCTCGTCGCTCGCTCGTCGTCGGCACGGACCCGCTCGAAGGCGCGCCGGGCCTCGACGATGCCACCGGACGCCTCGCCGAGCTGCCAGGCAAGCTCGCCCCAGAGCGTGCGGATAATTGTGCCGTCCGACTTGGTGACCGGGTTGCCCGGCGAGATCTTGTTGCCGACGAGCACGACCCGGTTGACCCGAGGCAGGGTATCGACCTCGGCGTCCTTCAGCACCTCGTCGATGCCGAGTAGCTCGCCGGGCGTCGCTCCCGAGAAGAGGTGGTAGAGCGCCAGCATCGAGTGGGTCTTACCGCCGCCGAAGTTGGTCTGGAGCTGCACCACCGGGTCGCCGCCATGGCCTACCAGACGCCGCGCTGCGCCGCTGAGAAGCTGGGTCAGACTTCTGGTCAGGTAGGTGCGACGGAAGAACTCGGCGGGATTGCGGTACTCGTCTGTGCCCTCGCCGATATGCACCTGCCAGAGATCGGCGGCGAATTCAGCCTGCTGGTAGCGGCCACTGGCAACGTCCTTGTGGGGGGTGACCACTTCACGCCACGGCGTGATCGCACCGGTCGCCTGGCTCTCGATGGCAGTGCCGGCGCCGCGACGTCGCTCGACGCGCATCTGCTCGTCGAAGATGAGCCGCCGTAGCTCCATCTTCATTTTGTTGATTTCGTCGGCCTGGTGAGCTGAGATGGACGTCAGGAGCCGGGCTGCCGAGTCGAGTGCCCGATCTGCGTCGTCGCCCGAAAACGCCTGCTGGTGCGCCCACTTGTTACGATGGTCGCGTAGCTCGCTGACCAGGCTGCGTTCGGCGAAACCCAGAGTGTTACGGAAGACGGTGTTCCAGTGCTCCCACATCAGGCGTAGGAGGAGGGCCACGTCCAGTCGCGGCTCATCCTGGTCAGCAGGCCAGTTCAGCTCATTGCGCCAGCCGGTCGTGGCCTCGGTGATCCAGTACTTACCAAAGTGGGCCTGAAGCTCGCGCTGGACAAACGGAGCAAGGCCCTCACGGAGGAGATCCAGCGCCTTACCGACCCGCTCGTAGTTCGTGATCGCCATTGGTCACTCCCGCCCGAACATCGCTGCCTGTTCGAGTATGGTCTGGCTGACCTCGCGCGCCAGCCGGCTGATCTCCGGCCAGCCAAGTACCAGTGCGTTGTATGCCTGCGCCTCCTGGGACCACTTCCGCTTCTCGCAGACATTGAATAGGCGATATGCGAGGTCTCGAGCAATCTCTCCATGAGAGCCAAGCTTGCGGAGGAGCACGGACGTCGCCTCATCGCCTGCCTTCTCATGGAAGTACACCCGGAGCAGATGATGGGTCATCTCCCAGGTAGTAAGTCGGCGGTCAGACGACGGATTCCAATCAGCAGGCAGTTCGTCCGGCCTGAGCAGGCGAACCTCTCCAGCACGCGCAGAGATGATTCCTGCTTGATCAAGTCCACCTACCGACGTCACCTTCGCCTTGCTAAGCAGTTCTGCGTCACCGAATGTGCCGGCTGCAAAACCATGCTGATCGAACCAGGCGAGCGCCCATTGGGTAGCTGTGTCGAACTCATCATCTTCCTGAGTCAGTACTTCAGTCAATGTTTGATTGATCAGTGAAAGCGCAGCGCGCACCGTCATCGCCTTCCCATTGGTTTCGAGGATACGACCGTACCGCGAATACACTGCCATTCCGGGTCCAATTGCCGCTTGGGCGAAGTCCACGGGCGCAATATTTCCTTGTTGTAAGTGGCGCAGCGCCACTGGTAATTCCTGCCTCAGCTCTGCCACAAAGGAACGGCGGTCGGTCTGTGGTGCATCAGTTGGACGCGGACGACAAGCTAGGACGATGTATGAGGCAAGCGCATTCATTCCCATCGACATCTGGCGCCATCGCTGTGACGCGCGAACTGGCCACGTGCCACTAATCTGAAAACCGGAACCGATTAGTGCTTCAAGAAGGGTCTCCCAGCCAGTCGTTAGATCAGTCGCGCTCTCCACTCCGTCATTGTCTACGTCCTCATCTGCCTGCTTGAATGCGTAGTACACAGTCATTGGAAAGCGATAATCGAGATGATCCTTGAGTCCGACGAATACTTCGCGGAATCCGCCTTCAAAATGATCTCGAGCAGCCCGTTTATTACCGGAAAATCTATACGGTGACGCCACTAGTTCCTGAGACTTTGGCGTAAGAACTGTGGAAAACAGACTTGGATATATTTCGATCAAGCATCTCCGAAGCCAGATATAGAAGAAATCACTCAGATCAGAGTAGTCTACGTTGTTGTAATATGGTGGGTCAGTGCTCACAATTACATTTCTAGAACGCCTAGCCGATTCTTGGGCATCCGTATGATCAACACGGCCGACTGACTCAGTTCCTATAACTGCTTGCTCCAGACAGGTGGTGATGTATTCGCTGCAGGTCTTCCAACTGCCAACTGAGTCTCCAAGGATATTCGCCTCTGCGAAGTCCCAGATCATCGGAATTGCCGGTCTGCCAAAGGTGTTCATAACCTTCTCGTTGGATGGAGACCATCGGCACAGAGAATTGTTGAAGTCGACGCACCTATCGAGAGCAAAGGCCAAGAAGGTGACCACTGTGTCTGCATATCCAGAGGCATCTGACTCGCCAAGGGCGGCGAGGGCATCTCTTCGGATCGTTTCTCGTGACTCCCTGATCAGATCACTAAAGACTGTCAGAGCATAGAGTTGCCGAGGCGTGAAGACGTCACGAAATCGCATCAGTCCGTAGAGAGGAGGACGGACTGCGAACGGATTGTGCGGCATCTCTTCCATTGCGACGGACTCGTTCTCTGGAATCGTGGGAACTTCTGGCCAATCGCGCGCGGCGATGTATGATCGTCCGTCGCCGACGACAGCGGTCGCGTGGATTCCTAGACGGCCTGCACGCCCCTCAGAGCGAATATAGTCCAGGGGAATTGGTGCATCACTCAAAATGCACCTCCCTCCACGTCGCCCCACTGTTGCAGCTATAGATGGCTTCTTGTCGGTGATCGCGAAGTACCACTCACGCTTGTGCCGGTCCACGACGGGTTCGACCCAAAGGCCTCCAGACTTCTTGGTTGAGAGTTGGAGCGATCGAAGTAGTGGAACGTGTACTCCGCGAAGCGCCGGATCGGGACTGGCGACGGTCCTGCACCATAGCCAGGCGACTGCACGGCCGTTCCCCGGTCCTGTGGGATACAGTGGCTGCAACAAGCCTCGGGCGCGTTCAAGTACGCGCTCGGAATAGTGTCGAATGTCTGCGGCAAGACCAGCCACGCCACTCCATGAACTGGCGAGCAGCGAGCCCTGATGTCGAGCGGGATGCACGGGAGGGCGAGCGGTCCACGCAGGAGCAATCTCAAGCAGCGCTCTACTGATGAGCACGGCAACGGGATTTAGATCACTAGCATGCGTGGGCAGCCCCAGACGCTGGGCCTCTAGGGGTATCGATCCTCCTCCAGA
Organism: Actinomycetales bacterium; assembly: GCA_038207805.1. GTDB lineage: Bacteria > Actinomycetota > Actinomycetes > Actinomycetales > Microbacteriaceae > Rhodoglobus. The sequence continues at coordinate 6,894 of JBBQZJ010000071.1, forward strand.
GAAGGGATCCAGGACTTGAGGCAGTTCACCGTCACTGTGCCGGAGCATCTCCGCTCGTGCTTCGGCGTAGACTTCAGGATGCTCATGTAGCCTCTTCCCCATCATCCGGCGGATGATGTCGAAGAGCCGCTCTCGCTCGGCATTCTGTGCTTCCTCGGTCGGCCACTTCTCCGGATGTTCGGCCGGGTCGTCGACCACCGAGGCGAAGAGCACGGCCCGCGCCGTTGGCAGTGGCAATCGTGCCCACCAGTGATGGATTCCTTTCGGATGTGGCCCGATTCCCGGCATCTTGTCGTACGCGGAAGCGTCGTTGATCTCAGGTAGTGGCAGAGCTACCTCAATGAGCTTCTTGTGAGGCTTCACGTCCATGACTCGATGTCCTCCTCGGGCGCCCACGGTGGCGGATCGGATGGTAGGACCATGTTGAGGAGGCTGCTGTGCACGGCATCGGCCGCGCTCTCTGGGGATGTGCACGGCAGCACGCCAAGCGCCCGTAAGATGTTTCGCACCAACTCGTCATCACGAACGAGCGACGGGAAGAGTTCGTAGTACATGAATCGAGTCCAGCCGACGGGCTCGTCGATCCTCAGATCCGGCAACAGCGCCAGTTGCGCGTTGTATCGTTCGACGAGATAGCGTTCACAGATCACGTTCCACGCACCGAGCAAGGGCGACACGTCCACGCGGTCACGGTAACCAAACGCCCGCACACCGTCGATGGAGGGGGAGCGCATACATACCAGATCGGCCGAGCGTACGAATCGAGCACGGCAGATCATGGCAAGTGAGCCGAGTGTATGGACCCTGCCCTCGATTTGAAACCGGGCCAGCCCTTCTACGGTGAGATGCTCAACCATGCAACATCCGTGTCATGCTGGCGTCTCCGCGCGAGCCAGCAGCTCTGAGAAGTTGTAGTTCACGCTCGTCACCCCGAAGTCCGGCTCGCGCTGGAACGGCTGGCGCAGGTAGTGAACGACGTGGCTGCCGTCGTCCCGAAACTCGACCATCGCCAGGATGAAGTCGTCCGGCTTGTTGAGCGAGTAGAGGATCTCGTTCTTCGTCACAGTGACGGTGTCAGCGCCGGCGATGCGCCCCTTGACCTCGATAAGGCGCAGCCGCCCGGTGCCGGGGATACGGCTCTCGATGTCGTAGCCGAGCTGCTCGAACTCGCGGTCGGTCGGATCGAATCCGAAGCCGCGCTCGATCTCCATCACAATGGCGCGCGCTCGAGCAGCGGCAGCCTGTCGATCCGGGGCACTGGACGTGAGCGACGCTGGACGACCCGTCATCACGGCGATCAGTCCGGCCGGCACAACCAGCATGCCCCCGATCACCACAGGCGGCAGTGGCGAGACCTGGCGCTCCAACCGCAGCTCACCCATGCGCTTTTCGAGTCGGGCCTGCATACTGTCCGCCCGCTTGCGCGCCTCGTCTGAATTGAGTCGGGCGTTCGGCCTGCCAGCTTGCTCCTGGAGCTTCAGCTCCTCGGCCCGGAGGTCCCAGTAGTTGATCTCCTTGGTCAGCCGATCCTTGACCGCTGCCTCGGTCTTGTCGATCAAGGCGATCTTGCGCGAGCGAACCTCTGCGAGGTGCTCGGGGACTATCTTTGCGACGGCGTAGCCCTGGGCCGTTTGCTCCAGCTCACGGCCGATCCAGACGCATTCGGGCCGGCTGAGCAGAGCGTCGAGTGTCGGCTCGTCGGCCGTCAACGGACGATAATCCAGATACGGCGCATAACCCAGATGGCGCGCCCGTCCGGCGGCATCGATCTCGACGTAGAGCATCCGCTTCGAGACCACGCGCCGCTCGCTGGCACGAGTCAGGCTCCCATCCTGGATGGCGTGCTCCAGGTAAAAGAGCACACGCGGCTCCAGACCAGGATCCCGCTCGTCGACCAGCACCGTGCCCCGGCGAAGCAGGTCACGGTGACGCTCCAGGGTCAGATCGACGGTGGCGTCGAGGAGCGGGTGGCCCGGGCAGATGAACGCGGCTGGCGGCTGCCCTTGCGGCGCCACGAGCGCCTTCTCGAAAGCGATCCGCTCGTAGCGCGGCAGCACCGGCTCGCCGATGCCGATCAGCCGGTCACGGTTCCGAACTGGTGCCGGGACGTGGGTGATCTCATAGCGGCGCGACTCGCGCTGCTTCGCCGTACCACCGAGGCGCTGAAACGCTTCCAGGAAGAACCCCTCGACGTAGTGCGGTTGGAGCCGTCGCGCGTCGGCACGCTCCATCTCCTCGCGAATCCGGTAGACACGGCTGGCATCCATCGCGTCGTGAGCAAGGGCACGATCCTCGATCAGATCCTGGAGCTGGCGGGGGTCAAACGCGTTGGCGACGACACGAGTGAGACGCGCCAGAACGTCGGGCTGCTCGCCGTAGCGGATCGCCTGGATCAGCAGCTCGCGCAGTGGCTTGCCCTCGAACTGAAGCTTGCCCAGCACGTCGAACACCTGGCCGCCAAGTGCTGCACGGGCCTCGTCGAGCTTTTGG
>JBBQZJ010000072.1:0-9340 GCA_038207805.1 Actinomycetales bacterium
GTCGAGGGATACGATTCCGACCAGCCAGAACAGAACGAGGACCGCCCAGACTGTTAGGCGCGCCTCGTCCGGCATCAGCGCGGTGGCAGCGACGATCGCAGCAGACCCGAGGATGCCGACCAGGTAAGGGGTCGACCCCGCCCGGACCTCCGGCTTATCTTGACGCCGAACGGCGTACCAGAGCCAACCGAGGAGGAACAGGTACGCGCTATACACGAGCGCGAAGGCCGTTCCATCGCCGGAAGTCGCTTCACCGGTGAAGACAGCGAGCAACACGAGCACACCCATTTGCGCGAAGACGTAAAACCTCGTGCGGGCATCGGCGCGGCCGTGGAGGTCGTGGTAGACGGCCCCGTTGACCCAAGCAAACCAGATCAGCCCGAAGACGACGGCGAACTCGCTCACCCCGGCCCACGTCATGTGGCCGGCCAGATGGTGAGCGGCTTGGGCTATCACCACCACATAAACCAGATCGTAGAAGAGCTCAAGGAAGCTAACCTCACGGCCTTCAATGACTTCGCCGTGGGCTCTCGGCGGCTGCCACAAGTGCCGACGCAATGAGGTGGCGTACGCCCGGGAAATGGGCAGTCTCCCTTGTCGCTGCTGCATTAACTCTCCTCGGCTCGAAACGAGTCTAAACACATGCAAGACTTGCCCGCATGCTGACATCCACGCAGGTCAACGAGGCAAGAAACTACGCTGCTGCTGCCCTAGCAGACGCCGGAATCGCCATCACTGCCGACGAACGAGTGGGCATTGAAGTCTCGGACTTTGGGCTCGGCGACCTGGCCAACACCGGGTTGCAGCTCATTGTCTACGTCAATACCGATCGCGTGTGTGCGAAGGAGCTCGTACTCAGCCCTTGGCAAACCTGCCCGGAGCATCGGCACATCGGCACCGGTGACGAGGAGGGCAAAGAGGAGACTTTTCGTGTTCGTGCGGGAACGGTGTACCTCTATGTCGACGGCGAGCCGACACCCACGCCGCACGCCAACGCTCCTCGCCCGCAGTGGTACACCGCGTGGCACGAGGTCATCCTGCGGCCCGGCGAGCAGTACACGATCTGGCCCGGCACCAGGCACTGGTTTCAAGCCGGGGATGATGGCGCTGTCGTCAGCGAATTCTCGACCCGCAGCACCGATGAGCACGACGTATTTACGGATCCCGAGATCGTGCGCACGACCGTCGTCGCAGAGTGATGCGCGGACTTCGCGCACCAACGCCTAAATAACCCGGTCGTTGCCGCCGTCGACCGGCACCTGAGAACCGGTGGTTTTCGAGAAGGCCGGACCGGCCATCGTCACGCACAACCGTGCGACATCGTTGCTGGTGATCTCGACCCCAAGCAGATTGCGCCGCTTGTACTGGTCAACGGTAAGGCCGTAGTGCTCGGCGCGAGCCGCTAGCAATTCGGGAGTCCAGATCCCGGTGTCGAAGACTGCGTCCGGATGGATGATGTTGACCCGAATGCCGTCTGGCGCCCACTCCAACGCCAAGACCCGCGCCACTTGGGTGAGAGCAGCCTTCGAGGCCGAATACGCTGCGGCGCCCGGGCCGGGTGCTGCAACATTCTTGGACCCGATTACGAGCACCTGTCCGCCGCTCGGAGCAAGCCGAAGCAGCGGATGCACTTCTCGCAAGAGATCCACGGCTGCATCGAGGTTGATTGACATCACGCGACGCCAATCCGCGGCAATGATCTCACTGACGGGCTGCGCAGACGGAAAGATTCCGGCATTCAGAACGACCGCATCGATACCGCCGAACGCGAACACAGCCTCGTCGATCGCAGCGGACACCGAGTGCGGGTCGGTCAGGTCGCATGCGAGCCCGAGCCACGCCGGCGAGTCAAAAACCTGATCGATGCCCTCGACGATGTCTAGCCCAACCACCGCGGCGCCCTCCGCGAGAAATCTGGACGCGCACGCCTTACCGATGCCGCCGGCCGCGCCGGTAACGAGCACGACACGCCCGGCCTGCTCGCGGGGTGCGGCAGCGCGCCTCACCTTCGCCTGTTCCAGATCCCAGTACTCGACATCGAATTGCTCCTCCCGGCCGACGCAACGGTAGCCGCCCAACACCTCGGCATTTCGGATGATGTCGATCGTGTGGCGGTATATCTCCCTGACCGCTCGCGCACCCTGTGCCGTCGACCCGGCAGTCAGCATCCCCAGCTCAGGGTCGAGGATCACCCTCGGGGCAACGTCGAGTATCGCCACCTCGGTGCGAGCCCGCTGTGCTCCCATCTCGAAGTACGTTCGGTACGCGACGCCGAAAGCCTCAACATCACGACCGAGAAGTGGCTTTGGTTTGGTCCAGATCACGTGGTCGGGGGTCGCCGGTCCCTGTTGCGACACCGTCGCGACATCCGGTGCGCAAGCAAATGCGGAAGCGACGGGGTCGCGGGTAGAGCTCAGGATCATGGGAAAGCCCGCGGCCGCGCTGACCTCGGATCGCAGCACGGCCCGCGCGAGGCGGTGCGCAGACGTGCTCAACGGCGCGTTGGGGCCGGACGACGGTGCTGAACGATTTTCCCGGGGCGCTCGCGTCTGGACGGCGGCTTCTGCTCGCGAGACGAGTTCGATCATGCGCTCGTACGACACTCGGGCACTCTCGCCGAAGGTGAAAATGCCATGGTTCATCAACACGAGGCCGATGGTCCGTGACCCGAGCAGCTGCGGCAACTCTTGCGCGGCAAGGCGGGCCAGGTCGAATCCCGGCATGGCATAGGGCAGAACCGCAACATCCTCGCCGAACACGTCGCGGACCAAGTCGATTCCCTTAACGGTGTTGGTCAGCGTCACGACAGCGTCTGCGTGAGTGTGGTCGACATATCGGTGTGGCAGCACCGCGTGCAGAATCGACTCAACCGAGGGCGCGGGGCTCGCGGAGTCCAGACGCATGCTCGCGATCTCGCGCGCCATGGTCAGGTCGTCGAGGGTTTCGAGATTTGATAGCTCGAGCAGCGGGTCGAGTCTCATGCCTGTGAAGCCACCGCGCTCAATCGTTGCGAGATCCCAGCCGCTACCCTTGACGTAAAGATGCCGCTCAGAGCGCCCGGTCACGGTTGTCCCCTCGACCTTGACCGAGGTGTTTCCGCCGCCATGAAGTACAAGAGAAGGATCGGCGCCCAGGAGGCGCGAGGTATAGACCCGCTTGTCGAGGTCATCACCCTGGGCAAGGGGGTCGTCATCGCTCCAGCGGCTGTCGGTCACGACTGGTCTGTCTCGAAATAGTGTTTGAGAGAGCGCAAGAACTTCGCGGCCTGCACACCGTCGACAGCTCGGTGATCGCAACTCACCGACACGCTCACTTGGGCAGCAATAGTGGGCGTTCCATCGATTGCGACCACCCGATCCTGCACCGCTCCGACCGCGACGATAGCGGTCTGGTCGGGATCGACTATCGCGTGAAAGCTGTCAACGCCGAACATCCCGAGGTTGCTCACCGAGAGGGCAACCGGCTGTACGTCTTCTGCCGTCAAGTTCCCCGTGCGCGCACGCTCGGCGGCGGCGCTAACGCTCGTCACGAGGCTCGCAAGCGAAACACTGTCCGGTGCCGGAATCCTCACGATGTAGAGCGAGTCGTCGCCCGCCACAGCGAGTCCGATGTCAGGCGCATCCATCACCCGAAACGACGGCCCATCGTCTGACCAAATACGCAGCATCCCGGGGTTATCGCGCGCGGCACGCGCACTAGCGCGCAGCAGCAGGTGAGTGTAGGTCAAGCCCTGCACACCTGCGGTCGCGACCTTGTCCCGCGCAGGCCGCGCATCTAGTTGGGCGTCCACCGTGAATTGCGGAATCGTCTGGGTGGATCGGGTGAGGCGGCGCGCTATCGCCCTTCGGGTCGTGGTGACGGTGCTTAGGTCATCGGGATCGACAGCCGTGCTGCGCAATGCGGCCGCTTCGACATCGGCTCGCTCGATCCGACCGTCGGGACCGCTTCCCGACACCGTCCCTAGATCGATTCCTAGGCTGGCGGCGAGATTGCGCACCACGGGCAACGCCTGCACACGGCCTCCCGCCGCGGCAGTCGGCGACGGTTTCGGTTCGGATGCCGCAGTCACAGCCTCCGCCGGCGCCGAAACCGGCCCCGCACTCGGCTGATCAGCTGGCGCGTCGTCTGCTACGGCCTCACCCGGCGCGCCGACATAAGCCAGCAGAGCCCCAGTGGACAGTGATTGTCCAGGTTCCGCGACGATTCGGAGCACGGTGCCCTCTTCCGCGGACTCGACATCCACCTGAGCCTTGTCGGTCTCGACGCACAGCAGCGGCTCACCGATCTTCACCGAGTCGCCGACCTTCTTGTACCAGACGACGATGCTCATCTCGTCGGAGGTCTGCCCCAGCGAAGGCAGTCGGATCTCCTCCGCCATCGGCTACACCTTCGCCAATTTGCGCAGCTCGTCGGTGATGCGTGCCTGGGTCGGCACCACAGCCTGCTCGAGAATAGGCGCGACGGGAAGTGGAACGTCATACGACGCAACCCGCTTGATCGGCGCGGCAAGAGAAAAGAGTCGCTCCTCGGCGACGCGGGCAGCTAGCTCGGCGCCCCACCCGCCGGTGAGCGTGTCTTCGTGCGCGATGAGCAACCGACCGGTCTTCTCGACTGAGGCGAACACCGTGTCGGTGTCAAAGGGCTGGAGAGAAACCGGATCTATTACCTCGCAGTCAATTCCCTCCTTGGCAAGCTCCTCCGCTGCGGCAAGGCATCGGTACAGGGTGAGGTGCGTGGCGACGACCGTGATCGTGCTTCCGATTCGCTTGATCAGGGCCTTACCGATCGGAAACACGTAGTCCTCAACGGGCACGTGCGCTGTGAGGTCGAGGCCACCCGCCTGCTCGCGCCCCTTGCTGCCGTAGAGCAGCTTGTGCTCGAACACGAGCACCGGGTCGTCATCGCGGATAGCCGCCTTGATGATGCCCTTTGCCACGTACGCGTCGGATGGCGCCACGACCTTGAGCCCCGGCACGTGGATGAAATAGCTCTCGGGGCATTGCCCGTGCTGGGCGCCGCGGTTGGCTGTTCCGACCGGGCAGCGCATCACGAGCGGAACCTTCAGTTTGCCGCCGGACATGTACCGCATCTTGGCAGCCTGATTGACGAGCTCGTCCATGCATTCGAACAGGAAATCGGCGTATTGCATGTCGGGAATCGGGCGCATCCCCATCATCGCGGCGCCGACCGCTGCGCCAGCGATCGCCTTCTCGCTGATCGGCGTGTCGATGATGCGATCGTGCCCGAACTTCTCGGGCAGGCCCAGGTACACACCGAATGCGCCGCCAAAGCCTCCGGGAATCCCGACATCCTCGCCGATGAGGAACACGCGGGGATCGCGCTCCATCTCTTCGGCGATGCCTTCGCGGATCGCTTCCGCGATGGTCAGGCGTCGCTCGCCCGTGACGGCGACAGTGTCTGTTGCGGTGCTCACGAGGAAGCTCCAATCGTGATCGGTGTGGCGTACGCATCGGTTAGCGCATCGCTCGGGTCGGGATCGGGGGAATTGCGCGAGAACTCCACCGAGTCCTCGAGCTCCGTGTCGACTGCGACGCGCACAGCAGCAAGGGCCGCCTCATCGGCCAAACCGGTCGATGTGATGGCAAGCGCCATCCTCTCGATTGGATCTTTGTCGACCCACTCGGCCTCCTCCTCGCGAGTGCGGTATCCGCGCGCATCTCCGCGGCTGTGACCGGCGAAGCGGTAGGTCTTCGCCTCGATGAGCGTCGGGCCCCCACCGGCCGCTGCACGCTCGCGCGCTTCGGCGACCGCGGTGCGTACCGCGACAACATCCATGCCATCGACAATTACCGAGGGGATCCCATAGACGGCAGCACGGTCGGCCACGTTGGCAACGAGGCTGGTCTTGTGAAACGGGGTGGATGCGCCGTACATGTTGTTCTCGCATACGTACACGATCGGCAGCTTCTGCACCGCCGCGAAGTTGACTCCCTCGTGGAATGCGCCCTCGTTACTGGCCCCTTCGCCAAAGAAGCAGAGTGCGACCTGGCCGGACTTCTGCAGCTTGAACGCGAGACCGAGGCCGCTCACCACACTGATGCCGCCCGCAACGATAGCGATCGCGGGGATCATGCCGACATCGGGGTCGCCTAAGTGCATTGACCCGCCCTTGCCGCCACAGCATCCTGTTGCCTTGCCGTAGAGCTCCGCCATTGCACCGCGCATGCTCACGCCCTTGGCGAGCGCGTGCCCATGGGGGCGGTGGGTCGACGTGATCCAGTCCATATTTTTCGGATCGCTGTGCAACGCCTGGCAGGCACCGACCGCGACCGCTTCCTGACCCTGGTACTGGTGCAGGGTTCCGGGCAGTTCGCCTTTGAGAAATAGCTGGTAGACCCGGTCTTCGAAGCGCCGGATGCGAAGCATCTCTTGATATAGGTGCATGGCGTCATCGCGAGTGAGGCCGCTGATGTCAATGGGTATCATCGGGTCACCGCCTCGGCGTAGGTCGCCGCCTTGCCCGTGGATCCGTAAAGCCGAAGGAAGTCTCGCACGGCGGCCGTGATCGCCGCCTTCCCTGCTTCTTGGAAGTCGGTTTGCTTGTGAGAGCCCACCAGATCGTGCACAGACTCCTTACCAGCCCAGCTGCGCGTGCGTTCAACAACCGCATCGAGGTAGACACGCTTCAGGCGGGTGCCGACGTTGAACTTGGCGACCCCAGCTGCGATCGCCGACGCGACATCGGCCTTTGGAAAACCGGTTCCGCCATGCAGCACGAGTGGTATGTCAACGGCTGCTCGAATCGCCGCCAACTGATCAAGGTCAATCTTCGCGTCGTAGGCGGTGAGCAAGTGCACGTTGCCGACCGAGACAGCCAAGCAGTCGACCCCGGTTGACGCCACGAACTCGGCCGCTTCATCGGGGTCGGTCATTCGGGCGTGCGAGTCGTCGAGACCCGACTCGTAGTAGTCAGGCAAGCTGCCAAACTCGGCTTCTACAGCGACGCCGGCGGGGTGGGCGATTGACACCAACTCCGCGGATGCCGCCATCGCCTTGTCGGTCGGCCAGCGTTGGCTGTCGATCATCACGAAATTGAAGCCGGCGTCTACCCCCTTCACAGCCTGCTCGAGGGTGTGCGTCTCGTTGAGTAGAAAAGCCACGGGCACGTCGTACCTCTCGATGAGTTTGCGGCCACCGGCCCCGAGAAACTCGATGCCGCCGTTGTCGAGCCAGTCGTCAGCGAGCATGGTCGCGCCGAAACCGACAATGATGGGAGCACTCTCCGCCTCGGCAGCGTCGAGAACTGCTTCAAGCGAGTAGCTGTCCCAGCTCTCGAAGTACCCGACGGCGTAGCCGCCTTCGCGCGCTCGCGCGAGCATGGTGGGCACGGGGACCAATGGCATGTGTGACTCCTTGATTTCTTCGGTACTGGTGCGGGGTTCGGTCTCTAGCGGGCCAACTCGACAACGGTGACGTCGGACGAGGCAGCCAGCGCTTCTTCGCGCGAGAAGAGGGAGGTCGTGCAGCCAAGCCCTCGACAGGCGGACGCACCCATCGCGGCGGCGAAGCGCAGGGCCATCTCCGTGGGCCAGCCCTCGAGCAATCCGACGATAAGGCCCCCCGTGAAGGCATCACCTGCCCCGGACTGGTCGACGGAATCGAGGCGCAGCGGGTCGACGCGCAGCAGAACCCGTGAATCGGCGTAGACGGCTCCGTCGGGCCCGCAGGTGACGATCACCGAGGTGCACCCCCACGAGAGGAGCACGCGGGCTTGGTCGTGGGGATGCTGCTCGCCCGTGAGTGCCGCCGCCTCGTCGAGGTTGGGAAGGAAGATGTCCACCGACGGAAGCAGTTCGCGCATGGCCGCAACAGCGTCGGTGCCTGAGGGCGGCACCACTATGTCGAGGAGCGTGATGATGCCCGCTGCTCGGGCCGTCTTGAGGAGAGCCGACAACTCGTGCAGCTCGAGACCAGGCAGGGCGAAGTAGCCCCCGATCACCAGAACGCGCGCGTCACCGACGGCAGCCTCGACAGCGGCGACAGTGAGATCTGCGTTTGCGCCCACCTCGTGGATGTACCGGCGGTCGTCTCCTTGAATTGTCAGGATCACCGTTCGCGAGGTTCCGTGCGCGGTCGAGACGCCGACACCGCTCGTGTCAACACCGCGGTCGCCGAGGGTGTTGCGTAACCGGATGCCCAGGTCGTCATCGCCCACTGTGGCGGCGATCGCCGACCGCACGCCAAGACGGGCGAGAGTGATCGCGGTGTTGGCTGCGCATCCGCCGGGATCGCTGAGAAAGCCCTCGACCTTGATGAGCTCACCCGCGCCAGGCAGCGCGGGTATCGGGGGCACGAAGTCGTCGGCGATGAGCATTCCGGCACACAGCACTGCTGGCCCTGCGCTGTCGGCCGCTTCGCCGCGTAGTGCCGCCATACTAGAAATCCGATCGAATGCTCAGTGATTGAGAATATGATCAGTCTGCCACGTCAGGAGAAGCGAGAACAGCCGAATGAGCGACGAATGAGCTACGGGGAGTCGGGCGCGGTCACTGGCGTGGGTGCGAGCCGCAGGCCCGCGACCGTCGAACTGATCACTCGCGTCGCGGCAATGTACTACCTCGGTGACATGACACAAGAGAACATCGCCGCCAGCCTTGGGCTCTCGAGACCAAAGGTGGGGCGACTTCTCACCCAGGCCAAGGAGGAAGGCATTGTTGAGATCTCGGTGAACCTCCATCCGACACTGGCTGTTCCGATCGAAACCGAGATGACCGCGCGCTTCGGGCTAGCCAGAACAATTCTCGTGGTCGACCAGGGCCACGACGACGACATCCGTGCCCTTGCCGGCCGTGCGGCTGTGGACCTGCTCGACCGCTCGCTTCGAGACCACATGGTGATGACAATCGGCATGGGCCGAAACGCCCGAGCCGTGGGGGCGGCAGCGCAAGGGGTGAGGCTGCGTCGAGGCACGGTCATCAGCGCAATGGGTGGGGCTGCGTCAATCGGCGAAGGTCTCAACTCCAACGACATTGCATCGCGGCTAGCTCAAGCATTCGGGTGCTCCGCGCAGGGAATTTACGCGCCGGCTTACGCGGCCAGCGAGGAGATCCGGGATGCCTACCTCAGCAACGAAGATGTTGCAGGCACCATCGAGCGTGCCCGCAAAGCAGACATTGCGGTTGTCGGAATCGGCGATGCCAACGATGAATCCTTGGTCGTCAGGCTCGGCCTCATCACGAGCGCAGACATGGATCGGATGCGCGCCGACGGTGCCGTGGGCGACATCCTTGGAAGCTTCTTCAACCGCGACGGCGAACCCATAGCATCATGGATTGAGGACCGCGTCGTGGGGTTGACGGGAGCGCGCGACCTTCGCAAG
>JBBQZJ010000073.1:0-9313 GCA_038207805.1 Actinomycetales bacterium
GATTCGTAGCTGGCGATTGCGCCAGTGAGCTTTCCCATCAGGCCGCCGCCGGCGGTCGAGGGATCAAGGAGCCCACCGCCTAGCGTGTGCCATTGCACCTTGTTCTTCGCGCAGAGGAACTGCAGAGCGTTCTTCTCGTCAGAGTTGCGTGTGAAGCGGTCTTCCGCGGCCGCGAGAACCATGTCGACATCTCCCGCCTCGATGGCTTGAAGGAGCGCGACCCAACCCGGCCGATATTTGCGCTTGTATGCCGAGATTCCATCGTCGCTGTAGGCGCGCACAATCTCATAGCCCTCGCGTTCCGCAAGCTCCTGGCAGCGGCGCTCTTGGTCGGCGATGGCGTCGACCGCGGGATCGTCTTTGGAGATTCGCGCGTAGGTTGCGGCTCTGCGTCGGGGGGTGCCTTGATAATGGAGAGGAGCAGGTCGAGGAGACATGGTGCCTAAGCTATACCGCGACGAAGCCGTCGTGCTGCGCACCCACAAGCTGGGTGAGGCTGACCGCATCGTCACGATGCTTACTCGCCAGAATGGCAAGATTCGGGCCGTCGCCAAAGGCGTTCGGCGCACCGCATCGAAGTTTGGCGCCCGACTCGAACCCATGATGGTGGCCGACGTGCAGTGCTATGTAGGTCGCAGTCTCGACATCATTCAACAGGCGGAGTCGCTGGGCTCCTACGGCGCCGACATCAGCGATGACTATGCCAGCTACACCGCCGGCAGTGTCATGGTAGAAACCGCCGACAAGGTGACGGATGACGACGGCAGCCTGCAGCAATACCTCCTGCTGGTGGGTGCGTTGCGATCGCTTGCGCGGCGCGAGCACCATCCGAGTCTGACCCTCGACTCCTACCTGCTGCGGGCACTATCGATCGCGGGCTGGGCACCGAGCTTTGACCTGTGCGCAGTAACCGGCGCACCTGGCCCGCACACAGTGTTTGTCGCGCAACTCGGTGGTGTGGTGGCCGACGAAGTGGCCCCGCCCGGCTCGCCCCGGATCGATCGCGAGACCCTCGACCTGATGGGAGCGCTCATCGAGGGGCGCTGGGATGCCGCCGAGGCCGCAGACGAACGCTCGCGCTCGCAGGCTAGCGGCATTGTGGCCGCTTACACCCAGTTCCACCTCGAGCGCAGCCTGCGCTCGCTGCACCACGTGGACCGCAGCGCATGACTGTCGGTAAGACCCACAAGGACGCCGTCGACTTCAAGCCGGTCGACTGGACGGGTGTCTATCCTCCGGAATTCCCTCGCGGATCGGTTCCCGGCCACGTCGCAATCGTGATGGACGGCAACGGTCGCTGGGCGAACGGCAAGGGCCTGACCCGTGTCGAGGGACACAAGGCAGGCGAAGCATCCCTGCTCGACGTCGTCGCCGGGGCAATCCAGGTCGGGGTGAAGTACCTCAGTGTCTACGCGTTCTCGACCGAGAACTGGAACCGCTCGCCCGACGAAGTGCGCTTTCTCATGGGTTTCAATCGGGACGTCCTGCACCGCCGTCGCGATCAGCTCAACGACTGGGGCGTGCGGGTGCGGTGGGCTGGCCGTCGGCCGCGACTGTGGGCATCCGTCATCTCAGAACTCCAGTTCGCCGAGAAGCTCACCCAACGCAACGACGTACTCACCCTCACGATGTGCGTCAACTACGGCGGCCGCAACGAGCTCACGGATGCCGTGCGGGCTATGGCACAGGAGGTCGCCGAGGGCAGGCTGAAGCCGTCCGGAATCTCGGAGAAGGTCATTCAACGGCACCTGTATCAGCCGGAGCTACCCGACGTGGATTTGTTCGTGCGCAGTTCGGGCGAACAGCGCACGAGCAACTTCATGCTCTGGCAGAGCGCCTACGCCGAGATGGTCTTTCTCGACACGCTCTGGCCCGATTTCACTCGGCGGGACCTGTGGGGGGCGATCGAGGCCTACACAGCTCGCAATCGCCGTTTCGGCGGCGCAATCGACGCGCCGAATTCCTAGGTTTCCGCGCGCACTTTCGTCCACGGGCGAACAATGAGTAGCCACGCGCCCACGGCAAGAATCGCATATCCGAGGTAGAGCCCTACCCACACTCCGACGCTGAGCGGCACGCCCGTCCAGGCGAATGGCATCGGCATGAGCACGAAAAAGAAGCCGAAGAGACCGATCGCGTAGGCAACCGCCCAGACGAATCGATTCCAGACGAATACCTCGAAGCCTGCCAACCCGCGCAATGGGATGAGGGCGATCGGTAGTGCAGCGATTCCTCCGATCGCGACAGCCGAGAGTGTCTCTTGCACGAAAACCGCCGCAAATCCTTCGGCACCGGATGCCGTAAGCAGGCTGTACCCCACCCAACCGGCGATCGCCGTGCCGAAACCGTAAGCCAAGCCAATCAGAGTGACCCGAACGCGTTGAGCGGCTAGCACTGCGCCGAAACTAACACCAGCGACGAGTCCGAAGACGATGCCGGGCTGAAAGCCGGTCACTCGGGAGAAGACCACAGCCGCGACGACGATGAGCAGGGTCGCAGGGGCGAAGGTGAAGGTCGGTACTGCGTCTCGGTTGGCGCGCCGAACAAGCCAAATCACGAGGAACCAGCCGAGCACGGCGTCTACCAAAAACGACGCAAGGATTGAGCCAAACACGCGAGGGCTCGCGAGGTTGAGACCGAAACTGGGGTCGGCGAAGGACGAGATAAGGCTTGCGGCGAGCACGCCAGCCGCGGCGAGTGGCCAGCCTTCCCACGCTCGCTTGGCTCTGGGGACCGGGTCAGCGGGAGACGGCGTCTTCCGGCGCCGTATTCGCCACCACGCGGACACTCGATCGGCACCGCCCTCGACCGCCGAATTGAGCAGATGGGTAGGCAACGCAACAAGGATGACCAACATCACGCTGAGCGCGGTCGCCCACAGGGCATTGATCGGGCGAGCCGAATCGAGAACTGTTGCGAGGGTGCTGAAGGTACTCGGTGTCGCTGGTTCGATCGGCGAATCGTTGTTCGCTCCACCGATCACCGCCGTCGAACTTGGCACCGGTATTGCGCATGTCCCCGAGAGGAAACATGGGTCACCACTGTCCAAGACTGCATCGAAAGGCAGCGAATATGCCGGGTAGGTATCAGCGACTCCATCGCAGATACCGTTTCGGCCCGAAACGTATCGATTGCCAGACATGGTTGTTCCGGTGACCGTCACCTCAAACCGGCCCCCAGGAAGAAAGGTATCGCTGCACGGGTCCCCGCTGTCGGAGACATCCACCGACGCGGAGCCGTTAACAATTTGCACCGGGGATGCTCCGTTGAGCGAGGCAGTGTCGCCCTGGTCGGTCACAGTTGTCGACACGAAGCACGATCCAGTCGAGCAGTCGACTGTTGCTTCAAGGGGGTACGGATTGCCGTCGCCGCCAATGAGTGTGCCTGTGTAGTGGAGTACCGAGTCGGGATCCGCGGCCAGCGCGGGCGTCGCGCCAGACGCCAATGCGCCGAGCAACACAAACGCGCCAAGCGCTGCACCCACGCGATGCGTCCTCACGAGCGGGATGCTAGCAGTCCATTGACGGTGCGCGCGATCACTAGGCTGGCTGGATGCCCGCCACACAGTCGTCCTCCGCGCCCATCCGCACCGGCATCATCGGCTTCGGCCTGAGCGGTCGGGTGTTCCACGCACCGTTTATCGCCACGAACTCGGCCTTCCGGCTCGATCTCGTCGCGACCAGCGACTCGGAGCGCGCATCCGTTGCCACGAGGCAGCATCCGGGTGTCGAGATCGTGGGCACACCCGATGACTTGCTCGCGCGTGCCGGTGAACTCGACCTCGTCATCCTTGCTTCGCCCGCCCACACGCACCTTGAGCACGCCCTGATCGCGCTGGAGGCGGGTGCCCACGTCGTCATTGACAAGCCGTTCGTGCCAACAGTGATCGACGCCAAGAACCTCATCGCCCAAGCCGAGGAAGTCGGTCGAACGGTCTCGGTATTCCAGAATCGTCGCTGGGACGGCGATTTCCTGACGGTAAAGAAGCTCGTCACTGAGGGTGCCCTCGGTGAGGTTCATCGCTTCGAGTCCACGTTCGAGCGCTGGGGTTCGCCCAAGCTGGACCGTTGGCAAGGGATGGTTGGCCCCGAGCAAGCCGGCGGAATCACCTTTGACCTCGGTAGTCACCTCATCGATCAGGCACTGCAGCTGTTTGGTCCGGCAACCGTGGAGGATGCCGAACTTCTCCGAGTACACGAAGGCACACTGAGCGACGACGATGCCTTCATTTCGCTGCTGCACTCGACGGGTGTGCGTTCCCACCTCACCATGAGTCGCGCCGCGGCTCAGAGCGGCCCCCGTTTCCGGGTACTCGGCTCGAAGTCGGCATACACGGTCTACGGTCTCGACGGTCAGGAGCCGGCCCTGAAGGAGGAACGTTGGCCGGGATCGGTGGGTTACGGCGTGACCCCTGAGGCGCAGTGGGGTGTGATTGGCATCGACGGCTCCGAGGAAGGTTTGACGCCGGTGCCCACCGAACTGGGCGCCTATCCCGACTTCTATGCGGGTGTGGCAGCGGCCATCCTCGATGGCGCACCGGCTCCGGTCGACCCGAGAGACGCGCTCGAGGTAGTGCGCATCATCGAGCGCGCCCACGCCATCTCGGCCGCGGTTGCGCTAGCTGACGCGGTCTAGCCCCCACTCTGTGCCGTCGAGGTCCATGATGCACTCGAGTGCCGCCGCGATGCTGGGCACCCGACCCGACCCCGACTTCACAACGACCTGAATACTGCGGTCGCTCGAGGGAACTGTCGAGCGCACTGCGGCTCCGAACGGAACGGGGGCCGTCGCTAGGGCAAGCTGCGGCAGCAGTGCGATCCCGAGGTTGCGGGCCACGAGGTTCAAGACGGCAACGGCGTTGTCGGTCTCCAGTTCAATCCTGGGCGTCACCCCCACGGCCTCGCATGCGGCGAGCAGGTGACCGCGGCACAGCGGACACCCGGCGATCCAGCGATCGTTTCCGAGAAGAGCGATGTCGACGGCAGCTTCCGCGGCGAGCGGATGTTGCTCGGACAGCGCGATGACCACCGGCTCGGTAAACAGCGGCACCGAGTCCAGCGAACCGTCACCCTCGCGGTGTGGATCGGCCCGGTCGCCCGAATAGGCGAAAGTGATCGCGAGGTCCACCTGGCCGTCACGCAGCATCCCGATCGCCTCCGGCGGTTCTGCTTCGATGTAGCCGACCGTTATTCCCGGATGCGCGTCGCGCATGCGCTGCAGAAGACGAGGGACAAGAGTTGACGATGCCGTGGGGAAACCCGCCACCCGAACGGTACCGGCGGCGAGCCCGACCAAATCGGCGAGATCGCCGTTGGCTGCATCGAGCGCCGAGGTAATGGCTATGGCATGCCGCGCAATGACTTGGCCCGGTTCGGTGAGTCGAACGCCGCGACCAGCCCGAACCACTAGGGGTACTCCGAGTCGGGCTTCAGCGCGGCGCAGATGCTGACTAACCGCGGGCTGGCTGTAGCCGAGGGAGCGAGCCGCGGCGCTGATCGTTCCGTATTCGGAGATCGCCCGCACGATTCTGATCGAGTGCAGGTCTAGATCGGTTTCCATGGGCTCGAGCATAACAAAGGGTTATTGATGGCATGCGATACATGCCCTTGTCGCATGAATAGCCCGCGGGGATGCTTGAGCCATGACATCGCACATTCTGGAGTCAGCGATCGCGGAGTTTGGCGATCCCCGCGGCTACCTTGCCGTGGCATCGATCGGGCTTCCTCCGAGTCGGGCAGTCTCGGCTCTTACCGCGGACCTCGCGGCGTGGGCGGCCGCCGATCGCGACCCGCAGGGATACGACACATCGGTAGAGAGCGCCAGGCGTTCCTACGCTCAGATAGTCGGCGTGCACCCCTCGCGAGTCGCGCAGGGGTCTCAAACCTCGGTACTGACCTCCCTTGTCGCTGCTTCGGTTCCCGTGGGTGCGGAGGTGCTGTGCGCGGACGGTGATTTTTCGTCCATCATGTTTCCCTTCCTTCAGCGCGCAGATATCCGGGTGCGCACTGTGCCTTTAGAGGCCCTCGCGGACTCAATCACCGATGACACCTGGCTCGTCGTGTTCTCGCTGGTGCAGTCGGCGAATGGAAGAATTGCGGCATCGCAAGACATCCTTGATGCCGCGCGTCGCCACGACACCTACACGTTCTGCGATCTGACTCAGGCGGCCGGCGTGCTGCCCGCCGATGCCTCGCAGTACGACGTCACGGTTTGTCACACCTATAAGTGGTTGTGCGCGCCTAGGGGAGTGGCGTTCCTCACACTGAGCGAGCGGTTCGACGTGCTCCTGACTGCTCTTCAGGCCGGTTGGTACGCCGGTGAGGATGTCTGGCGCAGCACCTACGGACCGGCCATGGCCCTCGCGGAAACGGCGCGGCGCTTCGATGTCTCCCCGGTGTGGCAAGCCTGGATCGGCGCCGAACAGTCGCTGGCGCTCTTCGCCACCCTCGACATCGGCGAGGTCTGGGAGCGCACCTCGGGTCTCGGGGATGCCCTGTGTGACGCGTTAGGCATCCCACAGCAGCATCAGGCAATCGTCACCTGGCCCGACGACTCGGGAACCGACATGTCCAAACTGGTGGCTGCCGGGGTACGTGCTTCTGGGCGCGCCGGGCGCCTTCGCGCGTCGTTCCACCTCTGGAACGACGAATCCGACGTGGCGTTGGTCGCTCGGACCCTTCGCTAGGCTTGCTCTACCGCCGACCGGGCATCCAACTCGGCTGACCTAGTGACGCGATCCGCAGAGGCGGCGGTTCGCAGAGGAGCACAAGCGTGGCAACCCCCAGCAATCTCGACGCCGTCATCAATCTCGCTAAACGCAGAGGTTTTGTTTTCCAATCCGGTGAGATCTACGGCGGGTCTCGCTCGGCGTGGGACTACGGACCACTCGGCACCGCGCTGAAAGAGAACATCAAGAAGCAGTGGTGGCAGACCGTCGTTCAGGGTCGGGATGACGTCGTCGGTATCGACTCGGCGGTCATCTTGCCTCGAGCCGTGTGGGAGGCTTCGGGTCACGTGGAAGTCTTCTCCGATCCGCTCGTCGAGTCACTGCATACCCACAAGCGCTACCGCGCCGACCATCTGCTGGAGGCGTATGAGGAGAAGCACGGGCATCCGCCGGCCAACGGCCTCGCCGACATCCGTGATCCCGAGACGGGTCAGCCGGGCTCCTGGACCGAGCCGCAGAACTTTTCCGGTCTTCTGAAAACCTTCCTCGGCCCGGTGGACAACGAGGAGGGCCTGCACTATTTGCGACCCGAGACCGCACAGGGCATCTTTGTCAACTTTGCCAATGTGCTGGGAGCATCGCGCCTGAAGCCTCCGTTCGGCATCGGTCAGGTGGGTAAGAGCTTTCGCAACGAGATCACACCGGGCAACTTCATTTTCCGCACCCGCGAGTTCGAGCAGATGGAGATGGAGTTCTTCGTCGAGCCCGGTACCGATGAGCAGTGGCACCAGTACTGGATCGACGAGTCGCTTCGCTGGTACACCGACCTCGGGATCAACCCCGAGAATCTGCGGCTGTACGAGCACCCTAAAGAAAAGCTCAGCCACTACTCGAAGCGCACGGTCGACATCGAATACCGATTCAGGTTCGCTGGCAGTGAGTGGGGTGAGCTCATGGGCGTGGCAAACCGCACCGACTTCGACCTCAAGACCCACTCCGCCGCATCGGGTACCGATCTTTCCTACTTTGACCAGACCAAAGACGAACGCTGGATTCCGTACGTCATCGAGCCAGCGTTTGGTCTCACTCGCGCCTTGATGGCGTTCCTCATTGACGCTTACGCGGAAGATGAGGCGCCGAACGCCAAGGGCGGCGTCGACAAGAGAACGGTTCTCCGGCTCGACCGGCGACTGGCTCCGGTCAAGGTTGCTGTGCTGCCGTTGTCCCGCAATGAGCAACTGTCGCCGCTGGCGAAGGAATTAGCCGCAGACCTTCGCAAGTTGTGGAACGTCGACTTCGACGACGCGGGCGCGATCGGCCGCCGGTACCGACGCCAAGACGAGATTGGCACGCCGTTCTGCGTCACCGTTGACTTCGATTCGCTCGACGATAACGCCGTGACGGTTCGAGAACGCGACAGCATGAAACAGGAGCGAATTCCCCTCGAGCGGGTGCGCGGCTATCTCGCCGAGCAGTTGATGGGGGCTTAGGCGGCGTTATCCACAGGGATGCCGCGGCGCGAGTATTCCACAACCTAGAGCGCTGAGGCTCTCCATCTGTGGTCCATGTCAGACGCTACTGGCATGCGCACACGTCATGGATCTCTCACAACCCTGTTCGTAGTCCTGGCCGTGGTGGGCCTTGCCGTGTGCGGGCTGGCGGTATCGCTACCGGCCGCAGCTGCGGTTACGGGGGCCGGATTCTCCTCGATCACCCCATCCGGTGGGTATCTCGGCAACTATGTAGCCCCTGACGGCACGCGGGTGTACTGCATCGACTCGAGCAAGGACTGGCCGAGCGGCTCGACTGGCGCCGGATTCGTCACCGGTGCAGTGAACACCGAGTGGGGAGCACCGCTCGACACCGCGACCCTGCAGCGCTTCAATTTTGTTCTCACTACCTACGGTCAGACGACGCAGCCCGAAACCGCGGCAGCAGTCAGCGCATACATCTATGCCTTCACCAGCGGCTGGGCGCGATCGCACGGCTCCGGATACGAGGCGGGACTCTACTTCATCAACGGCAATCGGGCAGTCGCGGCGGCCTACGAGAAGATCTGGGCGGCAGCGCAGGCCGCGGCGGTGTCCGCGCCTACAACGCCCACTGCATCAGTTCTTGTTGAGATGACGTCGCCGATTGACGGGGTGGTCAGAGTCACAACCATCCCGAGTGGCGCCGTTGGCACGCTGACGTTGAACGGTGCGGTGCTGGTCGCGACCGGTGATTCGACCGCGTCGGTGCGCGACGGGGCTGAGCTCCCGATCCGTGGGGTGCCGGAGCCGGGGGTGTCGGCGTACTCAATTTCGGTGACTGCTCAGTTTCGAGCCACCGCGCCGGCCGGACCCGCGGTGACGGTCTATTTCACCGGCGAGCAGCAGCGCACCATACGGCACGCGCCGCCGACCGAGGTGGCTTTCGACGCCGAGACCCGAGTCGGACCGATTGACCTCCCGTTCGAGCCCGTTCTTGAATCCGTCGTCAGAGACTCGACGGTGGCGACCGGCGATTCGATGGTCGATGGCCTGACCGTGTCGATGGTCGGTCCGTGGCAGATCTGGCCCAAATTCGATGGTGTGCCGTTGAATGTTGTGGCTGTCGGTACGCTCTATGGCCCGCTGCCGTCAGAACCAGAGTCGCTCGATTCAC
>JBBQZJ010000074.1:0-9255 GCA_038207805.1 Actinomycetales bacterium
GGCGGGTACGAACCCGGGGAAGGCGAACGCGTCCGCGTACCCCGCCGTCTTCGCCTCAGTGCGGATGTTGTTGCCGTAGTCGAACACCTCTGCCCCGGCCCTCTGGAAGCCCACCATGGCCTCGACGTGCACGGCCATTGACTCGCGCGCGCGTTGTGCGAACCCAGGGTCGAGTTTGGCGCTGCCCCAGTCATCGAAGTCGACCCCGAGCGGCAGGTAGGCGAGCGGGTCGTGGGCACTGGTCTGGTCGGTGACGATGTCAATCTGCGCCCCCATTGACAGCAGTTCGGGCACCAGTGATGCCGCGTTGCCGAGCACGCCGATCGACAGCGGCTTTCTGGCATCCCGCGCCGCGTACGCCAGTTCGAGCGCTTGCTCGAGGGATTTCGCGGTCACGTCGAGGTAGCCGTGCTCGACCCTGCGGGCAATACGGCTCGGGTCGACGTCGATGCAGATCGCAACACCGTCATTCATGGTTACCGCCAGCGGTTGGGCCCCGCCCATGCCGCCAAGGCCCGCAGTCAGGGTGATTGTGCCGGCCAAGGTGCCTCCGAAGCGCTTCGCCGCCACCGCCGAAAACGTCTCATAGGTGCCCTGAAGGATGCCCTGGGTGCCGATGTAGATCCACGATCCGGCGGTCATCTGGCCGTACATGGTGAGCCCCAGCTGCTCGAGGCGGCGGAACTCATCCCAGTTGGCCCAATCGCCGACGAGGTTGGAATTGGCCAGAAGCACTCGCGGCGCCCACTCGTGGGTCTGCATGATCCCGACCGGTTTCCCCGACTGCACGAGAAGGGTCTCATCGCCGCGCAGGGTCTGAAGCGACCGCACGATCGCGTGAAAGCTCGGCCAGTCCCGTGCCGCCTTGCCGGTGCCGCCGTAGACGACCAGGTCCTCGGGATGCTCGGCAACCTCCGGGTCGAGGTTGTTCTGCAGCATCCGCAGCGCGGCCTCTTGCGGCCAACCGAGGGTGTGCAGGGTAGTTCCACGGTGTGCGGTGATCATCGGGGGCTCCTCGTGCTCAGGCCGCTCGCGCGGAGAAGTTCGCCATCGGCAACAAGTGCGACGGCTTCGGCAATGTCGGGGGCAAGGTAGCGGTCGGGTCCGGGGCCTGGCACGACTCGTCGGAGTCGCTCGATGACCGCGGCAGAGACCGGCGCCGGCGTCTCGCCGCGCATCTCGATGCCGCGAGCCGACGTCATGAGCTCGATCGCGAGCACGCGCGTGAGCCCGTCGATGCTGCGACGCAGCTTGCGTGCTGCGCTCCAGCCCATCGAGACGTGATCCTCCTGCATCGCACTCGTTGGAATCGAGTCAACGGATGCCGGCGCCGCAAGCCTCTTGAGCTCGCTCACGATTCCGGCCTGGGTGTACTGCGCGATCATGTGCCCCGAGTCCACGCCGGGGTCATGGGCGAGGAACGGGTTCAAACCGCCGTTGCGGTTCTTGTCGAGGAACCGATCGGTGCGGCGCTCGCTCATGCTCGCGACATCCGCGACCACGATCGCAAGGAAGTCGAGCACGTAGCCCAGTGGGGCCCCGTGGAAGTTGCCGTTCGACTCGACCCGGCCGTCGGGCAGCACCACCGGATTGTCGATGGCACTGGCGAGTTCGCGGGTGGCGACGAGTCGAGCGTGGGCGAGGGTGTCCCGCGCGGCACCGTGCACCTGCGGGGCGCAGCGCACAGAGTAGGCATCCTGAACCCGGGTGAACCCGCCGGCGCGGTGGGAGGCGATCGCCCCGGAACCCTCGAGCACGGCGCGCATGTTGGCGGCCGACTCGGCCTGCCCGGGATGCGGTCGTAGCGCCTGCAGGTCCGCGGCGAAGACTCGATCCGTACCCGCCAGTCCCTCGACACTCATCGCCGCCGAGAGGTCGGCGGTGTCGAGCAGGTCGGCAAGATCCCCGATCGCCAGGCACAGCATCCCGAGCATGCCGTCTGTTCCGTTAATGAGCGACAACCCCTCCTTTTCGCGCAAGACAACCGGCGTGATCCCCGCCGCCGCGAGGGCCGCGGATGCTGGCATCTTCACGTCGCCGACCCACACGTCACCCTCCCCCATGATCGCGAGAGCGCAATGGGCGAGCGGGGCAAGATCGCCCGAGCAGCCCAGGCTGCCGAACTCGCCGATGATGGGAGTGATTTCGGCATTGAGCAGTGCGGCGTACGTTTCGGCGACCACCGGGCGTGCGCCGGTGCGGCCAGTGGCGAGAGTCGACAGTCGCAACAGCATCGTGCCTCGCACGACCTCGCGCTCCACCTCGGGGCCCGAGCTTGCTGCGTGACTGCGCACCAGAGAGCGCTGAAGCTGCAATCGCTGCTCGACCGGGATGTGCTTGGTCGCCAGCGCGCCGAACCCGGTCGAGATTCCGTAGTGCGGTTCGGGATCCTCGCTGAGCGAGAAGATCACGGCACGGGTCGCGGCCATCGCCTCGAGTGCCGGCGGAGCCAGTATCACCTGCGCACCGAAGCGAGCGACGGCGATCACCTCGTCGATCGTGAGCGGCCCGATGCCGACCGTTACGGCACTCCTCGGTTCAGTGCGCCTCTGCTCGGTACTCATCTGCTCGGTACTCATCTGCTCTGGTCCCATCTGACCAGTGAACTACGCGGGCTGCCGCTCGGTCAGTAGCTGCGGGGATATGCTGTCTGAAATACCAGACAGAGGATGTGGATGCCGCAGATCCCGGCAGCGCGCAGCACTCTCGCAATCCTGCGCTACCTCGCAACCCGCAGCGGACCCGTGCCCGCCGCCGCCCTCGCCCGTGCCCTTGATCTGCCTCGGTCGTCCACCTATCAGCTCATCGCCGTGCTCATGGACGAAGGCTTCCTTGTTCACTATCCCGAGGACCACGCATACGGACTGAGCTCCTTGGTCGCCGAGATTGGAACAGCATCTCGACGGAGCACCCAACTCGCGCGTCTCGCCGTACCCCTCATGGAGCGTCTCGTGGGGCAATCGCCGATCCCCGTCGTTGCCCACCTCGCCGTGCTCAGCGGCACCGACGTCGTTTACGCGGCCAGGGTGCAGGGGTTACGTGCGCCGATGACAGTCTCCGTCATTGGAGTCCACCTCCCGGCTCACCTCACCGCCACGGGCCGGGCGATGCTTGCCGGCCTCCCCCCAGCGCAAGTTCGCGCGCTCTACCCGACCAAGAATCAGCTGACGCTGCGAACCGGGATCGGGCCATCCAGCCTCGCCGGCCTCGCCGATGTGCTCGCCCAGTCGCGGGCACGGGGGTGGTCCACCGAACTCGGAGAGATTACGGACGACTACGCCAGCGTGGGAGCCTGCGCCGTGGACCGCAACGACTATCCGTCCGCGGCGATCGGACTCACCTTTCGAGCGGATGCGGTGGGCGAGCAGTGGGAGCGGCTCGGGACGGCTACGGCCGACGCGGCCCGCGCCCTCACCGCTCGGCTGTCGTCACGCTAGGGCCCGCAGGCATCCTCACCATCACCCGGAGGACGATCGGTGCGGTGATCGCGACCGCGATCAGGAAGAAGAGCCCCGCTTGCACGCCCAGCGCGACCGCGACAATGTCGGCCCCTCCGTTGAGTACAGAGAGGATGACGATCCACACCAGATTGACGATGGTGCCAAGGAGGGCCGCAAGGATCGAGCCGCCGATGCCCCAGCCGAGCCCTCTCCCGCGAACAGCGCCGATGATCAGCACAATCACCCACGTCACGACGCCGATGTCCACGAACACCAGCACCAGCCCGATGGCCTGATCGAGGAATGCCTCCGCCGGCGTCATCCCGAGGATGAGCAAGAAAAAGAGACCCGCCAATCCAACGGTGAGAAGGGTGCCGATGATGCCCTGCAGAATGACACTCAACACCCGCTTTGCCATGTCCGGATTCTACCGGGACTCGGGCAACGACGAAGGGGCCGAACCTTTCGGCCCGACCCCCTCGTGGTGTGGTTTCGACTACTTCAGGATCTTGGTAACCGTTCCTGCACCGACCGTGCGGCCACCCTCGCGGATAGCGAAACGCAGACCGTCCTCCATGGCGATGGGCTGAATCAGCTCAACGGTCATGTCGGTGGTGTCGCCGGGCATGACCATCTCGGTGCCCTCGGGCAGCGTGATGACGCCGGTGACGTCCGTAGTGCGGAAGTAGAACTGCGGACGGTAGTTCGCGTAGAACGGGTTGTGACGCCCACCCTCATCCTTGGACAGGATGTACGCGGTGCCCTCGAAGTTCGTGTGCGGTGTGACCGAACCCGGCTTTACGACGACCTGGCCGCGCTCGACATCCTCGCGCTTGGTGCCACGAAGCAGCAGACCACAGTTCTCGCCGGCCCACGCCTCGTCGAGCTGCTTGTGGAACATCTCGATTCCGGTGACGGTCGTCTTCTGGATGGGACGGATGCCCACGATCTCGACGTCGGAGTTGATCGCGAGGGTACCGCGCTCTGCACGGCCGGTCACGACGGTGCCACGACCCGTGATCGTGAAGACGTCCTCGATCGGCATGAGGAACGGCTTGTCCTTGTCGCGGATCGGGTCCGGGACGGACTCGTCGACGGCGGCCATGAGGTCGAGGATGGACTGGGTCCACTTCTCGTCGCCCTCGAGAGCCTTGAGGCCCGAGACGCGCACAACGGGAGCGTTGTCGCCATCGAAGCCCTGAGCCGACAGCAGTTCGCGAACCTCGAGCTCAACGAGCTCCAGGATCTCTTCGTCGTCGACCATGTCGGACTTGTTCAGCGCAACCAGCAGGTACGGCACGCCGACCTGCTTGGCCAGCAGAACGTGCTCGCGGGTCTGAGCCATCGGGCCGTCGGTGGCGGCAACGACCAAGATCGCACCGTCCATCTGCGCGGCACCGGTGATCATGTTCTTGATGTAGTCGGCGTGGCCGGGGGCGTCAACGTGTGCGTAGTGACGCTTCGCGGTCTCGTACTCGACGTGCGAGATGTTGATCGTGATACCACGCTGGCGCTCTTCCGGCGCCGAGTCGATCGACGCGAAGTCGCGCTGAACGTTGGTCTTGGACGGGAACTTGTCGGCGAGCACCTTCGAGATCGCCGCGGTGAGCGTCGTCTTTCCGTGGTCAACGTGACCGATGGTTCCGATGTTTACGTGCGGCTTGCTCCGCTCGAACTTGGCCTTAGCCACTGTGGGTCCTCCTCAGGACTCGGTGCCGACATCCGAAGGATGCTTAGGCGATTGGTGTGTGTTTATGTTATTTGGTTCAACTGGCGAGTTGCTCGGGTGAGCTATTCGCCCTTGTTCTTCTGGATGATCTCGTCAGCTACCGCGCGGGGAACTTCTGAGTAGCTGTCGAAGCTCATCGAGTACACGGCGCGACCGGAGGTCTTCGACCTCAGGTCACCGACGTAGCCGAACATCTCCGACAGTGGCACCTTGGCGGTAACGACCTTGACTCCGGTCGCGTCCTCCATGGACTGGATCTGGCCGCGGCGAGAGTTCAAGTCGCCGATAACGTCACCCATGTATTCCTCAGGGGTGCGCACCTCGACGGCCATGAGCGGCTCGAGCAGCACGGGATCGGCCTTGCGGGCCGCTTCCTTGAACGCCATGGATCCGGCGATCTTGAAGGCCATTTCCGAGGAGTCGACATCGTGGGCAGCACCATCGAGGATGATGCCCTTGACGCCCACCATCGGGTAGCCGGCGAGCACGCCGACCGCCATCGATGCCTGGAATCCGGCGTCGATCGAGCTGATGTACTCGCGCGGGATTCGACCACCGGTGACCTTGTTCTCGAATTCGTAGATCGTGTCGGGAGTCACCTCAAGCGGCTCGAGAGAGATCTGCACCTTCGCGAACTGGCCGGAACCACCGGTCTGCTTCTTGTGGGTGTAGTCGTGCTTGTCCACAATGCGGCGGATCGTTTCGCGGTATGCAACCTGGGGCTTGCCCACGTTGGCCTCGACGTTGAACTCCCGCTTCATCCGGTCTACCAGGATGTCGAGGTGAAGCTCGCCCATTCCCTTGATAACCGTCTGGCCGGTGTCCTGGTTCTGCTCGGTGCGGAAAGTCGGGTCCTCTTCAGCAAGCTTCTGGATGGCGATACCCAGCTTCTCCTGGTCGGCCTTCGTCTTCGGCTCGATCGCAACCTCGATCACGGGCTCCGGGAACGTCATCGACTCGAGCACAACTTGGCTGCTCGGGTCGCACAGGGTGTCACCCGTGGTCGTGTCCTTGAGGCCGATAACCGCGTAGATGTGGCCGGCGGTGACGCTGTCGACGGGGTTCTCCTTGTTGGCGTGCATCTGGAAGATCTTGCCGATGCGCTCCTTCTTGCCCTTGGTCGAGTTGACCAGCTGAGCACCAGAGTCGACTCGTCCGGAGTACACCCGGATGTAGGTCAGACGACCGAAGAACGGGTGAACGGCAACCTTGAACGCGAGAGCAGCGAACGGCTCGGACGAGTCGGGGTGGCGCTCGACAATGACGGTCTCGTCGCGAACGTCGTGACCCTCGGTCGCTGGCACGTCGAGCGGGCTCGGCAGGTAGTCGACGACGGCATCCAGCATCGGCTGCACGCCGCGGTTCTTGAATGCTGAACCACACAGCACCGGATAAATCTGGCTGGAAACCGTGAGCTTGCGGATCGCTTTCTTGATGTCGGCAACCGAGAAATCGGTGTCACCGTTGAGGTAGCGCTCGAGCAACTCATCGTCGGTCTCGGCGACTGTCTCGAGCAGCATGGCGCGGTACTCGTTCGCCTTCTCGACGAGATCGGCGGGGATCTCCTCGATGGCGTACTTGGCGCCCATCTCGACGTCACCCTTGGAGTCTCCGCGCCAGGTCAGCGCGCGCATCTCGACGAGGTCGACAACACCCTCGAAGGTGTTCTCGAAACCAATGGGAAGCTGGATGACCAACGGCTTGGCACCGAGGCGCTTGATGATGGTTTCGACAGTGAAGTAGAAGTCGGCACCGAGCTTGTCCATCTTGTTGACAAAGCAGATGCGCGGCACGTCGTACTTGTCGGCTTGACGCCACACCGTCTCCGACTGGGGCTCAACGCCCTCTTTGCCGTCGAACACTGCGACGGCCCCGTCGAGCACGCGGAGCGAGCGCTCCACCTCAACGGTGAAGTCGACGTGACCGGGCGTGTCGATGATGTTGATCTGGTGCTTGTCCCAGAAACACGTCGTCGCGGCCGACGTGATCGTGATGCCGCGCTCCTGCTCCTGCGCCATCCAGTCCATGGTCGCAGCTCCGTCGTGAACTTCACCGATCTTGTGGGTGATGCCTGTGTAGAACAGGATGCGCTCAGTGGTCGTCGTCTTGCCGGCATCGATGTGCGCCATGATGCCGATGTTGCGGACCTTGTTCAGGTCGGTGAGCACGTCCTGTGCCACGGTAGTTCCTAACGTTAGAAGTTGATGTGATGGCTGGTTGAGTAGGCGCGAAGCTTTGTATCGAAACCCTGGGTCTCGATAGGCGCTCGCGCGCGACTCGACCGGCTGCGCGCGACCACCGGTAGTGCGCGAAAGCCTTGTTCGACTCAGCCATCTTGTGGGTGTCTTCGCGACGCTTAACTGCCGCGCCCAACCCGTTCGAGGCATCCAGAATCTCGTTGGTCAGACGCTCGGTCATCGTCTTCTCGCGGCGACCCTTGGCGTAGCTGGTCAGCCAGCGAAGCGCGAGGGTGTTGGCACGGTGAGACTTGACCTCGACGGGCACCTGATAGGTGGAACCGCCAACACGACGTGACTTGACCTCAAGCGTGGGGCGAACGTTGTCGAGAGCCTTCTTCAGCGTGACGACGGCGTCTTGCCCGTTCTTGGCAGAGACACCCTCGAGTGCACCGTAAACGATGCGCTCGGCGAGGCCCTTCTTGCCGTCGAGCAAAATCTTGTTGACGAGCTGGCTGACAATCGGGGCGCCGTAGACGGGGTCTGCGACGACGGGGCGCTTGGGAGCTGGACCCTTACGAGGCATTACTTCTTCTCCATCTTCGCGCCGTAGCGGCTGCGAGCTTGCTTACGGTTCTTGACGGCCTGAGTGTCGAGGGCGCCACGAACGATCTTGTAGCGAACGCCGGGGAGGTCCTTAACGCGACCGCCACGAACAAGCACCATCGAGTGCTCCTGAAGGTTGTGTCCTTCGCCTGGGATGTAGGCCGTGACCTCGGTTCCGTTGGAAAGCTTGACGCGAGCGACATTGCGCAGAGCCGAGTTCGGCTTCTTGGGGGTCGTGGTGTACACGCGGGTGCAAACCCCGCGCTGCTGCGGGTTGGAACGAAGGGCAGGCGCCTTGGTCTTGACGACCTTCGGCTTGCGGCCCTTGCGCACCAACTGCTGAATGGTGGGCACTGTGGTAACTCCTTGTGGTTGCTGCACGGTGACAGCGTTGTGATGGTTAGCATTCGACGTAGCCGGAGCCGGTCGAGTTCATCTGGACCCGCTGGTCTGCTTTTGCGAAGATTTGCGGGTATGCCGTGGGGGTCGTTCGACGAACGAACCCAGCGTGCGCACGACAAAGCGCACACCCGCTCAATGTTAGTCCGGACTGTGCGCCCGGTCAAATGGCTGCGTGGTCCCTCGCTGCCGCTAAACGGCAGTCGCAGCGCCCTGTGCCGTGCGCTCGTTCACGGAGTCGGCTTGCTCACGTTCCCAGGTCTCGCGGGCTTCGGCGTTCCGCACCTTCAGGCGGCGTCCTCGACGACTGATCAACGCACCGGTCCACAGCGAGACCTCGCGAGCGACGAGGGCAGCGCCGATCACTAGGGGATTGCGCAATCCAGTGTTGAGCAGGGCGGCCGCATCGCTCGGGGTCTGGAGGATGACGCCCTGCCCGAGCAGAAGCATCCCGACGGTCCCGAAATAGACGAGAAGTCCGACGAATATGCTGCCGATAACGTAGGCAGCCCACCCGGCACGATTCACAATCAGTACCAGTAGCACTGCGCCGATCACATAAAACAGCACCGGGATGTAGAAGTTGGGCTGCGCAAAGATCGTCAGCGTGAACCGTCCAACGCCTTGAATCGCGGCGATGACCGCGACAACCGCGGCGAGGGCGGCCGCGAAGACCACGCCCGAGAGGATCGCCAGCAGCGAGCCGATGCCTCGGTTGCCCTTCTTCTTGGGCGGCGTGGGCTTCTCGACATACACAACCTGCGGAGAAGGCGACTCCATTACTACCGGTTCAACCTTCGCCGTCATTTCAGGCTCGGCCACAGCACGATCCTCGACGACCGAAGTACCCTCGTCGACTACCACTGCGTCTTCGATGACTTCGTCTTTGCGCGGGTTAACCCCG
>JBBQZJ010000075.1:0-9243 GCA_038207805.1 Actinomycetales bacterium
TCGGCGGCGCGAAGCCGGGTTTCGGGCGGCGATCCGCGATGCCGGGCTGACGGTTCACGAGGAGTGGGTAACGAACTTCGGATACTCGGGCTCGGAGGGGCGCACAGCAATGGACGCGCTCGCCGCACAGGAATCTTTGCCGACCGCCCTCGTGGTCGCCAATCTCAATGCGGCTCTGGGGGTGTTGGCCGAGATCCACGCCCGTGACCTGCGAGTGCCCACCGATATTTCGATCGTCGCTCTCCACGACGTGTGGTACGCCGACGCGACGTGGCCCCCGATCACCACGGTGCGCATGCCGCTCAGGCAACTGGGCGCGGCTTCGGTGGCTCGCCTCATGCTCGCCGACTCGACCGTCACCCACGACACCGTCAGTTCACCCGAGCCACTTCTCATAGTCCGAAACTCAACCGGAGGCCCCCGTCCATGACCACGATTACTATTCCTGCTCTTCCGAGCCCGCTCACCGGCGAGAGAAGCGGTGCGGGGAGCGTTCACGAGATCGAACCGGGAACGGTCATCCTGACCGCCGGTGCGGGCCATGACCTTTTCGCCGACCCGAGTACCGATGGCCTGGTCAATTCGGTGAGCCTCTTTGCCCTCGATGCTGTGGGCGACTTTCAGTTCAGGGCAAAGGTAGGCGTTCGCTTCCAAGAGAAGTTTGATTCCGGGGTCTTGATCGGGTACTTCACCGAGAAAAAGTGGTTCAAGATCTGCGCCGAAATGGACCCGCTCGGTGGGCGCCGAGTGGTGACCGTCGTAACCAACGGTCGATCGGATGACGCCAACAGTACCCACCTGGTCGGTGACGACGTTCACTTGCGCATTACCCGAACCGGCACGACGTTTTCTCTTCACGCTTCACACGACGGCGTGCTGTGGGACATGATCCGCTACTTCACCCTTGGCACAGCCAACGACGCGAAGCTTCGCGTCGGGATTGCCGCCCAGTCGCCGGCCGGCCGTGGAACCACTGCCACCTTCTCGGAGTTCGGGTGGAAAGCCGTGGGCCTCGCGGACGCGCGGGACGGCAGCTAGGGGTCACAGGTCGGCCGGGATACCACGACTGTGGGAATATAGTTAGCCGGCTATGGTTATAGCCTTCAATCGCTTTCCTACCGTCCTGAAAGGACCCACATGCGAAACCTGATACGCCCCGCGCTCCGCGCACTCTGGACCACCACCCTCGTCGTGATTGCCGCCAACCTGCTGATCATGCTCGGCGGGCAAGCCGCCAACGGCGCCGCGGTCGTTGTCAACATGCAGGGCATGTCCCTGACCGTCGACGCCGGCCCGATTGTCGGGACGAGTATTGTTGCCTCGCTTCTTGCCGCGGTCGGCGCACTCGTCATCGTGCGGGTGCTGCCGAAACGTGGTGTGCTCGTCTTCGCGATTGCCGGCGCCATTGTGACGCTGATCTCGCTCTCTGGCGCCACCTCGGCTGTGACCCCGACGGGCATGGCGACCCTAGCGATAATGCATGTCGTCACCGGTACAGTTGTGGTCGTCGGCAACGCCGTCATCCACTCGAGAGCGAAGGAACGTGCAACCGTCTCGACTCGATAAGGCACTGATCGCCGCAGCGCGCGCTCACCGGCGCCAAGCGGCGATCGCACTCGCCCCGCTCGGTCTGCACCCCGGCCAGGAGCTGCTAGTCAGTATCGTCGCCAAACGAGGATCGGCTACGCAGGTGCAGCTCGCGCGAATCATGGGCGTCGAGCCGCCCACCATCGCCAAAATGGTTGGGCGGCTCGAAGCCGGGGGGCTCGCTGAGCGGCATGCTGACCCCCGCGACGCGCGCGCCAAGTTGGTTACCCTTACCGATGCCGGGGCGGATGCCGCGGCCAAACTCACCGGGGTATGGGCTGACCTCGCCGACCTGACGTCGGCCGCGCTGACCCCGGACGAGACGGCCGAGCTCACCCGGCTCTTGACGCTGGTCGCGAATCACCTCAAGCGCGGGTGAGATCGATGGGCAGGCCTGCGGTGCGCCACGCGGAGGTCCCGCCGAGAACATTGCTCGCGGCTATGCCCTGTTCGTCAAGCCACTCGGTGACTTGTGCGCTGCGCACGCCGCTCTCGCAGATGACGTACACAGTGCCGTCTCGGGGGATCTCGCCCGATCGGCCGACGAACTCACTCAGTGGGATGTTGACTGCTGCCGGGGCGTGGCCAGCAACGAATTCGAATGGCTCGCGCACGTCGATCAGAGTCGGATCCGCCAGTTCGTAAAGTGTACGAACCTCAATGCTGTTCACATCATGCTCCCTCGGGTGGCGTCTTCCGCCGGTAATCCTATCTACCGACACTGAACTCGGGATCATGGTGCTGTGGTGCGAGAATGTGACGGATGGCCACTCAGGAGTCCTAGGGGAAAAGATGCTCTGCTACATCCTCGACAACCACCCAACCGAACGAGGGAGGGCGTTATGACTGCTCCGCTGCGTGTCGCAATGATCGGGCACGGCTTCATGGGGGCGGCGCACTCGCAGGGGTGGCGCACAGCGCCACGCGTGTTCGAGCTTGGCGCCGCCGTCGAGATGGCAGTGATCGTGGGCCGCAATGCCGACGCTGTCGCGTCGTCTGCCGCGAAGTGGGGTTGGGCCGAGTCCGCTACCGACTGGCGCAAGGTGATTGCCCGCGACGACATCGACATCGTCGACATCGTCACGCCAGGGGATTCGCACGCGGAGATCGCCATTGCCGCGCTCGCCGCGGGTAAGCACGTGTTGTGCGAGAAGCCGCTGGCGAACACGGTGGCCGAGGCTGAGGCGATGGCGGATGCCGCGGCGACGGCCGCGACCCAGGGCATCCGGGCCATGGTCGGTTTCACCTATCGGCGGGTTCCGGCGATCACGTTTCTGCGCGATCTCATCGCCGAGGGCGTTGTTGGCACGGTTCAGCAGGTGCGCGCTGCCTACCGTCAGGACTGGCTGGTCGACCCCGAAATGCCGCTCGCGTGGCGCCTGAAGAAGGAGCTCGCGGGTTCGGGAGCGTTGGGCGATATCGGTGCGCACGCCATCGACACCACCCAGTTTGTGACCGGGCTGAACGTGACCGCGGTGTCGGGCACGATCGAGACGATTGTTAAGAAGCGGCCGGTGCTGGGCCACGGTTCGGGGCTGACCGGCACGGCGGGTGAGGGCTTCGGCGACGTGACCGTCGATGACGTCGCGATCTTCACTGGCCGCCTCGACAACGGTGCACTGGTGTCGTTCGAGGCCACCCGGTTTGCCACGGGCCGCAAGAACCAGCTCACGGTCGAGGTCTCGGGAACGAAGGGCGCTCTCGCCTTCGATCTGGAAGACCTTAACTCCCTCCAGTTCTACGACCGCACCGCGCCGGGTGACCGGCAGGGCTTCACGAAGATCTATGTGACCGAAGCGCAGCATCCCTACATTGCCGCGTGGTGGCCGGCCGGTCACATGCTCGGCTACGAGCACGGTTTCTCCCACCAGGTCAAAGACCTCGTCGACGGCATCATCGGCGGCACCGAACCGCACGGCACGTTCGCCGAGGGGCTCGCGGTGCAGCGGGTTCTGGATGCCGTGGAGGCGAGCTCGACGCAGGGTTCGGTGTGGGTGAGCATCCCACCTGCAAGCAAGTAGATCGCGAAGAACATAAGGAGCAACTGCTATGGCCCGTCCCGTCACACTCTTTACCGGCCAGTGGGCCGATTTGCCCTTCGAAGAGGTAGCCCGTCTGGCGGGGCAGTGGGGTTATGACGGTCTCGAGATCGCCTGCTGGGGTGACCACATCGATGTCTTGCGGTGGGATGATGCCGCTTACGTGCAGAGCCGCCACGACATCCTCGAGAAGAACGGTCTGAAGGTGTGGACCATCTCGAACCACCTCGCCGGCCAGGCGGTGTGTGATGACCCGATCGATGAGCGCCACCGCGACATCCTCAACGACCGCGTGTGGGGTGATGGTAATGCCGAAGGGGTGCGTCAGCGTGCCGCCGAAGAACTGAAGATGACCGCGCGCTTCGCGGCCAAGCTGGGGGTCAGCACGGTGACCGGGTTCACCGGTTCATCGATTTGGAAGGCCGTGGCGATGTTCCCGCCGGCATCCGACGCGTTCATCGAGGCCGGCTATCGGGACTTCGCTGACCGCTTCAACCCGATCCTCGACGTGTTCGAGGAGGTTGGGGTGCGGTTCGCGCACGAAGTGCACCCGTCGGAGATCGCCTACGACTACTGGACCACCGTGCGCACCCTCGAAGCCATCGGACACCGGGCATCGTTCGGCCTGAACTGGGACCCGTCCCACATGGTCTGGCAGGACATCGACCCGGTGGGCTTCCTCTGGGACTTCAAAGACAAGATCTTCCACGTGCACTGCAAAGACACCAAACGACGCCTCGACAACGGTCGCAACGGTCGCCTCTCGTCCCACCTGCCCTGGGCCGACCCGCGCCGAGGCTGGGACTTCATCTCGACCGGCCACGGCGACGTGCCTTGGGAGAACGCGTTCCGGATGCTCAACGCGATCGGTTACACCGGCCCGCTCTCGGTCGAGTGGGAAGATGCCGGCATGGACCGCCTCGTCGGCGCCCCCGAAGCCCTCGGCTTCGTGCGCCGCCTCTCCACCTACCAACCAGCGGCTGCAGCCTTCGACGCCGCGTTCTCGGCGAAGGGGTGAAACCCTCGCCGTGTAGCGTTTAGGCCGTGCCTACGGTTGTCGTCGCTCCCGACTCCTTCAAGGGATCAGCGAGCGCAGCGGATGCCGCAGCGGCAATCGCCGAAGGTTGGCGGTCGGTGCGACCCACCGATTCGATCTCGCTAATCCCCCAGGCCGACGGCGGCGAAGGCACCATCGATGCGATGGTTCGCGCCCTCGCCGACGCCGGCGCCGGGGCACGTACCCACGACGTTGCCGCACATGGCCCGGACGGGCGACCGGTGATCGCGCGCTGGCTCGAGCTGCCCGACGGGCTCGCGGTCGTCGAGTTCGCCGAGAGTTCGGGCCTTCCGCTTATGGCGAGCCTGGATTCGCTGGGTGCGACGAGCTTCGGGGTCGGGGAAGTCATCCGGGCCGCGCTCGCTCACGGTGCCCGCTCCTTCGTTGTGGGGCTGGGGGGTTCGGCATCCACTGACGCTGGCGCCGGGGCGCTGAGTGCTCTCGGGCTGCGCCTTCTCGATGCCGCAGGCGACGAACTGCCCCGGGGTGGGGGCGCCCTTGAGCGCCTCGACTCGGTCGACACTTCGGGCCTGGTAGCGCGGCCGACCGGTGGCATGCGCATTCTCACCGACGTCGATAACCCGCTGCTGGGGCCTCGCGGAGCGGCACGAGTGTTCGCTGCCCAGAAGGGGGCGGATGCCGCAGCGATCGACCGTCTTGAGCGCGGCCTCGCACGCCTCGCGCAGGTGCTTGGCGGATCGCCCGCGACCGCGGGGATGGGCGCGGCCGGCGGCACGGCCTACGGCTTTGCCACCCTGTGGGGTGCGCACATCGAGTCGGGGTCGGCGGCGATTGCGGAGCTGACCGGTCTTGCGACCGCGGCATCCGTCGCCGATGTTCTCATTCTGGGTGAAGGCCGGTTCGACGAAACGTCGATGCGCGGTAAGGTCGTCGGCAACGCTCTAGAGCTCGCGGGGCCTGCGACCCGCGTGATCGTTGTCGCCGGACGAATCGCCGCGGTGCCCACCCTGCCCGACGGGCGCCGGGCCGAGTCGGTCGCTTTGACCGATCTCGCCGGGGGTGCCGACGCAGCCCAAGCCGATGCTCTGCACTGGCTGCGCGAGGCCGGCGCGGCGGCGGCGCGGGGAGAGGCATCCGGTGGCTGAGCTGACAACAGCGCGGTATCGCCCCGCGGCTGGGGTGCTGATTCTGATCGGCGTGATCGGCGGACTGCTCAGTGGCTCGTTCGGGGTCGGCGGCGGTATCGTGATCGTCCCGCTGCTCATGCTGTTCGCGCGCTTCGACCAGCGCAGCGCATCGGCCACCTCGCTGCTAGCGATTGTGCCGAGCGGGCTCGCGGCCGGCGCGACCTACTTCGCACAGGGGTACGTCGATTTCGTGGTCGTACTCGCTGTCTCGTTCGGAGCAGTCGTGGGGTCGCTCGTGGGGTCGTTGCTCCTGAGACGCCTCCCCATCTGGTGGCTGCGGTGGGGATTCATCCTTCTCATGCTCGGAGTTGCCGCGCGTCTGGCGCTCTACGAACCAGAGCGGGGTGCCGCGTTGCCGCTCACCGTGGGGCTCGTCCTGGCCTACCTCGCGATCGGACTGGTCACCGGTCTCTGCTCGGGTATCTTCGGCATCGGCGGTGCGGTCGTCGCAGTACCCGCGCTGATCACTCTGTTCGGGATGAGCGACCTGTTCGCGAAGGGATCCACACTTCTGGTCATGGTGGTGACGAGCACGACGGGTACCCTCACCCACCGCCGCAGCGGGCTCGTCGACCTGCGTTCGGCCGCCATCGTGGGCATTGTCGCGGCCGCGGCATCCGTGCTCGGGGCAGTACTTGCGGTCGGGATGCCGCCGCGCCTGTCTTCGGTGCTCTTTGCCGGGTTGCTCGTACTGGTCGCCGTGCAGCTGATCGTTCGTGCAGTGCGGGATTTGCGGCGACCGTCCACAATCTCCTAAAAGTTTTTTTGGGGTTGGTGCATCCAAACGTGCCTCTGGCAGGGAAGTACTTCATGACGGGCGACTTCCGCCCTCTCTAGGAGGACATCATGCGCAAGAAAATCTTCGCCGCAGTCGCCGCCGCGTTTATCGCGACGGTCGGAATCGCGGCACCGGCGAACGCCATCTCGGCGACCACCGCCGATCTGTATGTACTACACGCAGTTCCCAACACCCCGGTTGACGTGTGGGTGAACGGTGCGGTTCTGCTGCCCAACTTCCAGCCCGGCACGCTGACCGACCCACTGGATCTGGCACCCGGCGACTACGAGGTCGTCATCACCGCCGTCGGCGACCCGATCACCTCACCGGTTATCGGCCCGGCAACTCTGCCCCTCGCGGCAGGCACCAGCTACACGGTTGTTGCACACCTCGCCGAAGACGGATCGCCCACGGCGAGCCTGTTCACCAACGACCTCAGCACGATTCCTGCGGGTGAGGGCAAGCTGACCGTGCGCCACACGGCCGCGGCGCCTGCTGTGGACATCCTCGCCAACGGTGCAGCGGCCTTCACCAACCTGTCGAACCCTGATGAGGTCAAGGCAAACCTGCCGGTCGGCACCATCTCCGCAGCCGTGGCTGCAACCGGAACGACCGCCCCGGTGATCGGCCCCGCCGATGTACAGATTCAGGAAGGCGTCAACACCATCGTTTACGCATGGGGAAGCCTTCAGGATGACAACCTCGCCCTGGCAGTTCAGACCATCGGTGGTCTGCACTCCAACCCGGGTGGCGTGAACTCGGGCCAGGCCGGCCTTGCAGCAGACCCCAACCCGGCAACACTCGGGCTCGGGATCGCCGCTCTTCTGGCCCTGCTCGTCGCCGGTAGTGTCGTCGCAGTTCGGGCTCGCACGGCACAGGCTCGTCGCTAACGACGAGTAAGGGGAGGAGGAGAGCTATGAACGTACGCGCTGTGACCGCCGTCGGGATCGCTCTCCTCCTCCTGCTTTCGGGCTGCTCTTCGACATCCGCCGAGCAGCCAGCGCCAACCCCGACCTCGGCCGCACCCCGATCGAACTCCAGCACGATCGGAACGCAGAGCGCGGCCTTGCGACCGGTGCGGGAAACTGTGCCACCCGTGCGGGTTCAGGTGCCATCAGTCGGAATCGACGTTTCGGTGCAGCCCGTCGGCGTGCAGCCAGATGGGCTCATGGAGCTGCCAGAGAACGTCGCGATCGCGGGCTGGTACCGCTATGGGCCCGCCCCCGCCAGCACGGCCGGCACCACAGTTATTGCCGCCCACGTTGACTCTCTCGAGTATGGGCTTGGACCGTTCTCCCGACTCAAGGGCCTGCCGGCCGGCACCGCGATCGTGGTGACCACCGCCGACGGCACGGTGCACAACTACACGATCGAGTCGGTGACTAACGTGCTGAAGACGCAACTGCCCCTCGACGAAGTGTTCGACCGAGAAGGGCCGCGTCGAATCACGTTGATCACGTGCGGCGGTCAGTTCGACTATGACCGTCTGACCTACTCCGACAACATCGTCGTTACAGCGATTCCGGTGCAACCGTGAACGGGTCACGTTACGCTTCGGGAGTGACCCAAACCGAGTCCGACGAGGACGCAGTTCTGGCCGACGCGTTTGTGGCCGGCGACGAACGAGCGCTTGCCGTGGTCTATCGCCGCTGGTCACCATTGGTGTACACGCTCGCGGTTCGGTCGCTCGGCGACATCGGAGACTCCGAAGATGTCACCCAAAAGACTTTCGTCGCGGCGTGGACGAGTCGCTCTCGATTCGACGCGTCCCGTGCGAGTTTGTCGGCCTGGCTGGTCGGAATTGCGAAAAACAAGATCGCTGACACGCACGAGGCGCGGGCTCGCATCCGTCGCCTGCAGGAACAGCTGGCCGCGACATCCGTGCCCGGGGACTGGGTGGTCGAAGACGTCGACATCGCAGACACGCTGATGGTGGCGGATGAGATCGCTCACCTTGAACCCGATGCCCAGGAGGTCATGCGCTTGGCATTTTTTGATGATCTGACACACAACGAAATCGCGTCCCGCCTCGAACTACCGTTGGGGACGGTTAAGAGCCATATCCGCCGCAGTTTGCAGCGAATGAGAGTCCGATTGGAGGCGATCCATGCAACACGTTGATCCCGACGTTCTGGCGCTACTTGCCATGGGTGAAAGAGTCGCCAATCCGGTCGACCAAGCCCACATTTCCGAGTGTGCTCAGTGCAGAGACGAGATCACCGAGCTGGCGCATACAGCGGCAGTTGGCCGCACGACCCTCGGTGCAGGCGAACTGCTCACCCCGAACTCGAGGGTGTGGGAGCGCATCGCCGATGAGCTCGCCCTCGCACCGGAACCACAGCTCGCGCCCGTCGTGACCCTGCGACCCCGTGTGGCGGGGCGTTGGCTGCCCGCTGTGATCGGTGTAGCTGCCGCGATTGGGCTTGTCTTCTCGGGGCTTGGCACGTGGCAGGCGTTGCAGCCCGCTCCCTCCACAGTGCTCGCGACCGCCACACTCGACGCATTCCCGGGCTGGGTTGGGGCAACGGGAACCGCCATTGTCGAGGAGAGTGCAGACGGCGGTCGCGTGGTGCAGGTCTCGTTCGACGCCGCTGGGCTCAAAGATGGCTATCGCGAGGTCTGGTTGATCACTTC
>JBBQZJ010000076.1:0-9092 GCA_038207805.1 Actinomycetales bacterium
GGACCGTGAGATCGGTTTCGAACGAATCGAGTTGCGAACCAAAGGCGTTTCGCCGCACCGCGATGTCGAGCCCACCGATGCTTTGCTGCCCTTCGATCGAGTCGCGCACGGTGGTCGAGATCATGATGAGCCCGGCACAGGTGCCGAACACGGGCATTCCGGATGCCACAGCAGCACGCAACGGCTCGGCGAGACCGAAGATCCGACTGAGTTTGTCCATCACGCTGGACTCGCCCCCGGGAATCACCAGACCATCGATCTCGTCCAACTCCTTGGGGCGTTTGATCGGCACTGCCTCGGCGCCCAGTGCCGTCAGAACAGCGAGATGCTCCCGGAAGTCGCCCTGCAGGGCGAGAACCCCAACCCGCGGCGCCGCGGTACTACCAGCCACGCTCGGACAGTCGGTGCGGCGCCGGTAGGTCAGACACATTGATTCCGACCATCGCCTCGCCGAGTCCGCGAGATGCTTCGGCGATGACTTGCGGGTCCTCAAAGAAGGTAGTCGCCTTCACGATGGCTGCTGCGCGCTCGGCCGGGTTGCCCGACTTGAACACTCCTGAGCCGACAAACACTCCGTCGGCACCCAGCTGCATCATGAGGGCCGCGTCGGCCGGAGTTGCAATGCCGCCCGCAGTGAAGAGCACCACGGGAAGCTTGCCCGTCTCCGCAACTTCGCGAACGAGGTCGTACGGTGCTTGAAGCTCCTTCGCTGCGACATACAACTCGTCTTTTGACATCGCTTTCAAGGCGTTGACCTGACCGAGAATTGTCCGGATGTGCTTGGTCGCCTCCGAGACATCGCCCGTTCCTGCTTCACCCTTCGAGCGGATCATCGCTGCGCCCTCGGTAATGCGGCGCAGGGCCTCACCGAGGTTGGTCGCTCCGCACACGAATGGCACGGAGAACTTCCACTTGTCGATGTGGTTGACGTAGTCGGCGGGTGACAGTACCTCCGACTCGTCGATGTAGTCGACCTTCAAGGCCTCGAGCACTTGGGCCTCGACGAAATGACCGATACGCGCTTTCGCCATGACGGGGATCGAGACGGCACTGATGATCCCGTCGATCAGGTCCGGGTCGCTCATGCGAGCCACGCCGCCCTGTGAGCGGATGTCGGCGGGCACCCGTTCGAGCGCCATGACAGCGACCGCTCCGGCATCCTCCGCGATCTTCGCCTGGTCGGCGTTGACGACATCCATGATGACGCCGCCCTTGAGCATCTCTGCGAGCCCACGCTTGACGCGGCTCGAACCCAACTCGGTTGATGATATTTCGGTGCTCATAGTCCTAATTCTATCCGTGTGATCCTGAGAGCTTTCGCGGCCAATCGACGATCAGCGGCTCGCCGGCCACGCCCGAGCAATCTCCTCGCGCACCTCGCCCAGTAGCCGGGGCAACGCTTTGGTTCCGGCGATGATCGGGAAGAAATTCGAGTCGAGAGCCCAGCGCGGAACAACGTGCTGGTGCAGGTGTGCGGCGATGCCTGCTCCCGCGATTCGACCCTGATTCATGCCGATGTTGTAGCCGTGAGCTTGAGCAGTTTCGGTGAGCACCCGCATTGCGGTCTGGGTAAGGCTACCGATCTCGGCAACCTCGTCGGGCGTCGCTTCGTCATACGTCGCAACATGGCGGTAGGGGCAGACCAACAGATGCCCACTGTTGTAGGGGTACAGATTGAGAACTACATAGGCGTGCGTCCCGCGCGCCACGATCAGCGCCTTCTCGTCGGTCAGCGTCGGCGCGATACAGAACGGACAGGAGTCGGGCGCCGGGTCTTGGCCGTCGAGAATGTAGGCCAGGCGATGCGGAGTCCACAATCTCTGAAACGCGTCGGGCACTGCGGCAAAGTCCTCGGATGACTCGACATCGCGATACTCGGTGCCGTCGTAGTCACGCACTTCTTAGACCTGCGCCTTGGTTGCGATGGCCTCGAGGATTCGGTCAACAGCCGCCGCAATCGGCACGCCGTTCTCCTGAGTGCCGTCACGGAATCGGAAGCTGACCGAACCGTTTGCACTGTCCTCCTCGCCAGCGATGAGCTGGAACGGAACCTTGGCCTGGGTGTGCGTGCGAATCTTCTTCTGCATCCGCTCGCTTGACGAGTCCAACTCCGCCCGCACCCCCGCCTGCTTCAGTTGGGCGATCACCGCTCCCAGATACTCCTCGTGAGCTTCGGC
Organism: Actinomycetales bacterium; assembly: GCA_038207805.1. Taxonomy (GTDB): domain Bacteria; phylum Actinomycetota; class Actinomycetes; order Actinomycetales; family Microbacteriaceae; genus Rhodoglobus. The sequence continues at coordinate 2,178 of JBBQZJ010000076.1, forward strand.
CACCGGGATGCCAACAACCTGAACCGGGGACAGCCAGACTGGGAAGGCACCGGCATAGTGCTCGAGCAGGATCGCGAAGAAGCGCTCGATCGAGCCGAGCAGCGCGCGGTGGATCATGATGGGCTGCGCCTTCGTGCCGTCGTCCGAGGTGTAGCGCAGCTCGAACAGCTCGGGCTGGTTGAAGTCGAGCTGAACCGTCGACAACTGCCACGTGCGCCCAATGGCGTCGCGGGCCTGCACGGAAATCTTCGGTCCGTAGAAGGCAGCACCACCCGGATCGTCAACGAACTCGAGACCGGACTCGACTGCCACCCGACGCAGGGTCTCGGTGGCGTCATCCCATTGCTCGTCGGTGCCCACCGACTTCGCCGGATCCCGAGTGGATAACTCGAGATAGAAGTCGTTGAGCCCGTACCCCCGGAGGGTCTCGAGCACAAACTCCAGCTGACGAGTCAGCTCTGGCTGAACCTGGTCGGGAGTCACGTAGATATGGGCGTCATCCTGGGTGAGGCCACGCACTCGTGTCAGCCCCTGAAGGGTTCCGCTCTTCTCGTAGCGATACACGGTGCCAAACTCGGCCAAGCGAAGTGGCAACTCGCGATAGCTGCGTCCGCGAGCTCGGAAGATCAGGTTGTGCATCGGGCAGTTCATGGGCTTGAGGTAGTAATCCTGCCCCTGCCTGGTGATGTTGCCTTCGGCGTCGCGCTCCTCGTCGAGATGCATGGGCGGAAACATGCCGTCCTTGTACCACTGGAGGTGGCCACTGGTCTCGAACAGGTGTGCCTTGGTGATGTGCGGCGTGTTCACCAGCTCGTAGCCGTTGGCGAGTAGTCGCTCGCGCATGTAGTTTTCGATCTCCGCGCGAATGATGCCACCCTTCGGGTGGAAGACAGCTAGGCCGGATCCGATTTCCTCGGGGAAAGAGAACAGATCAAGCTCAACCCCGAGTTTTCGGTGATCTCGCTTGGCTGCCTCTTCTTGGCGCTCCTGGTACGCCCGAAGTTCGTCTTTGCTCGGCCAGGCGGTGCCATAGATGCGCTGAAGCTGCTTGTTTTTCTCCGAACCGCGCCAGTATGCGGCGGCGTTGCGCACAAGTGCCCAGCCATTGCCGATCATCCGGGTGCTCGGCAGGTGCGGACCACGGCAGAGGTCCTTCCAGTAGACCTCACCCGTCTTGCCGTCCACATTGTCGTAGATCGTTAACTCGGCGCCACCGACCTCAACCGACTCACCGTCCTGACCCAAATCGTCGCCCGAGCCGGTGGTCGACTCTGTCGAGTCCCGCTTGAGACCGATCAACTCGAGCTTGTACGGCTCGTTCGCAAGCTCCCCGCGAGCCTGCTCCTCGCTGACCACCCGGCGCTGAAACCGCTGCCCCTGGCGGATAATCCGATCCATGGCTTTTTCTATAGCCTTGAGATCTTCCGGGGTGAACGGCTCTGCGACATCAAAGTCGTAGTAGAAGCCGTCGGTGATGGGCGGACCAATTCCGAGCTTGGCATCCGGGTTGATCGATTGCACGGCCTGCGCCATGACATGGGCCGTCGAGTGGCGAAGAATGTTGAGCCCGTCTTCGGATTCGATCGATACCGCCTCGACGGTATCCGTCTCGGTGACGGTGGCCGCAAGGTCTTTGAGCTGGCCATTAACGCGCATAGCGACGACCGCACGATCAGTGAACAAGTCGAATCCGGTAGTACTCACTCCTCAACTTTAGTGGCGGGGCAGCATCGCCCCGGCCCAGCGATCCGTCTCCGGGTCGCACTATGATTCTCGCCATGTCACAGCGCTCAAACACAGCGGGAGTCGAGGTGCTCGTTGTCGGAGCGGGCTTTGGCCGGGGGTTTCTGGCTGCGTACCTGACCCATCCCATGGTTTCGGCTGTCGGGCTCTGTGACATCTCGTCGTCTCTGGTTTCAACGGTGGCCGCCGAGCACGGGATCGACGCGACGTACACCTCTCTCGAGGAAGCATTGGCGAGCGGCCGGTGGGATGCCGTTCATATCGCGACACCGGTTCATCTCCACGTTCCGCAGACTCTGGCTGTGCTGGCATCCGGGCGGGCATGTGCGAGCGCCGTTCCCATGGCGACCCGTCTGGACGACATAACTCGTGTCATCGACGCCGTGGGCGATAAGACCTACATGATGATGGAGACCGCCCTCTATGGGCGCGAGTATCTGCACGCGCTTGCGCTGCGCGACTCCGGCGAACTCGGGCCCATCGCTTATCTCAGCGGGGCACACATGCAAGATCTGGACGGTTTCGCGCCCTACTGGATGGGGTATCCCCCGATGCAGTACGCGACTCACGTAATCGCTCCCCTGCTCGGTGTGGCCAGCGCGAGGGCACTATCGGTGACTTGCCTCGGTTCGGGCACGTTTGCAGCGGCCCATCGTGGTGACGGCAGCAACCCATTTCCGGTCGAGTCGGCACTCTTCCACTTGGACACTCCCAACACTCTTGCCGCCCAAGTGACCATGTCGTTCTTCGAAAACGCCCGCGGCTATACCGAGGGCTTTAGCGTTTATGGCGATCGGATGGCGCTCGAATGGCCTTCGGTCGAGGGTGAACCCGTGGTCGTGTATCGGGCGCCAATCGCCGAGGGCGTCGATCGTGGGCGCCCTGTAATCCGATCGCTCGAGCATGCCCCCGATCGCGCGGAGCTGCTGCCCGAAGCGCTGCGCCAATTCACGCGCGTGAGTAGCTGGCAGCCCGTTCGTGGCCTGCCTCCGATCGAGGTGGACGCATCGCACGGCGGTTCACATCCGCACCTAGCCCATGAATTCGTGTCGGCGGTTGCGCAGGGACGCGCGAGCGCCATCGACCAATTCCGGGCAGCCACAATCACAGCGCCAGGAATAGTCGCACACGAGTCGGCACTCCAAGCCGGGGCGCAGCTCGAAATTCCCGAGTACTGGGTGTAGTCGGTCCGATCTCGGCGCAAGAAAACCTCGACCGAGATCCGGGGCGTTTCCTCTTCACGCGAGCCACCGGCAGGACTAGCGTGTGCTCAGACGAAGGCGTCGACTCCGAGATATCGGGTGTGCGTCTTTGCGCGATAAAAGAAAGGCACCCATGTCTGACAAGACCCGAGTCCACTTGGACGACGCTGCGCATCTCACGGTGCTCGGCTACGAGAACAAATTCGACCGCAGGATGTCGCTGTGGGCCACATTCGCTCTCGGCTTCACCTACCTCTCACCGCTTGTTGGCGTCTACTCGCTGTTCGCGGTCGCACTTACGACGGGTGGCCCGCCGTCGATCTGGTGGATCGTCATCGTTGGTGCCAGACAGCTCCTCGTGTCGCTCGTATTTGGGGAGGTCGTCTCGCAGTACCCCATTGCCGGTGGTATCTACCCGTGGGCACGCCGACTGTGGGGCAAGCGCTACGCCTGGATGGCTGCGTGGGTCTACCTCTGGGCCCTGATCGTGACTATCACTGCCGTCGCTGACTACGGAAGCTTCTTCGCCAGCAGCCTTCTGGGCATCGAAGGCACGAAGAAGTCGGAACTTCTCATTACGGTTGCCTTGCTCGTGCTCGCCTTCTTGTTGAACTTCGCCGGAACCCGAGTGTTGTCCCTTGTTGCCCGGATCGGCCTCGCAGCGGAGCTTGGCGGCGTGGTATTGCTGGGCCTCTACCTGCTGATCTTCCAGCGCAAGAACGACTTCAGCGTCTTCTTTGACACCTTCGGCAAGGGCGACGGAAACTACGCAGCCGCATTCTTGGGTGCAGCCATCGCCGGTCTCTTCCTGTTCTACGGTTTCGAAGCGTGTGGCGACGTGGCCGAGGAAGTGTCGAATCCGGCGCGAAAGATCCCCCGTGCCATGTATCTGACAATTCTGATCGGTGGCGTCTCTGCCCTCTTCTCGTTCGGCGGATACGTTCTGGCGGCGCCAGATCTTGCAGGAATTGTTAGTGGCGAGAGCCCGGATGCCGCTGATCCAATACCGGCGATCCTCGAGAGCTCACTGGGAACCGTCGGCGCCAAGATATTCCTCGTGATTGCCGTGATGGCATTCATCTCGTGCGTGCTGAGTTTGCAGGCAGCTGCAAGCCGCTTGATCTACTCGTTCTCGCGCGACCAAATGCTGCCCGGTCACACGTGGTTGAGCAAGATGTCGAAGCGCCAGGTCCCCGTTAACGCCCTGCTAGTTGCCTGCCTCATCCCGGTGGTCATCGCGCTGGTCGTGTACTTCGGACCAGCGGGCATCCTGCTTCAGGTCACGGCGTTCGCCGTCATCGGCATCTACATCGCCTTCCAGTCGGTTGTACTCGCCGCGTTGCGTCAGCGCATGATGGGCTGGAAGCCAGCCGGACCGTTCAACCTCGGCGGATTCGGGATGCTGATCAATATCGCGGCGCTCATTTACGGCCTGTTTGCGATCTTCCTGCTCGGCAAGCCCGCCGACGGTGCAGATCTCTCCGACCCGGCTTCGTGGACGGTGCTCATCAGTCTCGCCATTGTTGCCGTGATCGGTGCGGTCTATCTCGTCCTCGCTCGCCCGGACCGCAAGTCAAGCGCACCCTCGGGTGACGCGATTGAGATCGCAGACAAGTTGCGGGGTGCGAGCAAGTAAGTCACTGGCTCGTCTCACGACGCCCCCGGCCAGATCATGGGCCGGGGGCGTTGCCGTTCAGCACTCGCTCGCACCGTAGGCTGGAATCATGACCCAGTTGTCGAACGCCGTCGTACTCGTGATCGGCGCAAACGGCGCGCTCGGTTCACGTATTGCGGCACTGCTCGAGTCTGCGGGTGCAATCGTCGTGCGAACCTCACGGCTCGGCGCCCCCGGCGTGCTCGCCGCCGACCTCGAGGGTGACACGTCCGGGCTCATCCCCCACGTGCTTGCCACCCACGGCCGACTAGACGGTGTCGTAGTCGCAGCTGGCGTCGTGGCATTTGGGCCCGTCACCGAACTCAGCAATTCGGCGCTGACAACGCTGGGCGAGGTCAACGCCTGGGGACCCATTCGACTTATCCGGGATGCACTGCCCGCACTAGCAGCGTCTGCCGCCGCCGGCCATGAACCCTTCGTCGTGACGATCTCGGGAGTGATATCCGAGTCTCCAACGGCTGGGCTGGCGGCCTATTCCGCGTCGAAGACGGCTCTCGCCGGCTTCGTCACAGCCGCAGCTCGTGAAGCACGGCGCACGGGCATCCGCATCTTTGATGCGCGCCCGGGCCACACCGAGACGGGTCTTTCTTCACGGGCCATCGAGGGGGTCGCACCCACCTTCCCGCAGGGGCTCAACCCCGACGACGTGGCGGAGCGAATCGTGCGCGCCATCCGCGACGGCGAGAAGGACCTTCCGAGCTCCGAGTTCGTAGCCCGCTAGAACCTGGCTAGAGGGGTGAGCCCTCTAGACACGGAAAATTCCCCGGTTTCTCGGTTGCCCGAAGGCCCGCGATCTCTGCTTCGATCGCGGCCAAGCAGAAGTGGACATGCCACGCGCAGGCCATCGTGGTCCGTGTAGCATTTGTGTGCATGGCGGACAGGTCAGCACGAAACAGCTGGGTCGACGGTCTGCTTTCGCTGATCGAGCGCGTCCCCGGCCCGCCGTGGGTCTTCTACCTAGCGGTCTCAATGTTCTTCTTCGTCGGGAGTATCCTGCTCCGCTGGTGGGACGGATCGGTACCGTATCCCGGCATTCTGTGGGTTCCGACCGCGTTCGCGCCCTCCGCGATCTTTCTGATAGCTACCGTCCACTACCTCAACAGGTCCGCCGGGCGCGCGCTAGCGAACTTTCGGCCCGCGCTCGGCGACCTCGAAAGTAGGTATTCGCAACTCGAGCGTGGTTTGACGCGGATACCGCAGTCGGTGGCCATCGCGGCCGTCGCGATCGGCGTCCCGCAGCAGGTCGTTGGTCTGCTCACATCCAACGGCCAGTGGGGGATCGATGCGCGGACGTCCCTAGTGACGACGATTTTCACAATCGTCCCTCAACTTCTCTTCAACGTTTTTGTCGTGGCGTTCTTTCTGCAGGCGATTCGTCAGTTGCGCCAGATCGTGCTGATTCATCGGAACGCCACCAACATCCGGCTCTACGAGGGCGGACCGCACACGGCATTCTCACGTTTCACTCTCAGTACCGCCGTCATCGTGACCGTGCCCTATGTGCTGTTCGGAATGGTGATCAACCTTCTCGGAGGAAGCAGCTCGCCGATCGAAATCGTGCTATTGGTGCTTTATGTCGTGACCTCCGTCGTTCTGTTCGCGCTCCCGCTTAACGGGATGCACCGCCGCCTTGTCGAAGAGAAGGCCCGCCAGCTCGCGGCGTCTGGCCGGCGTTTCGAGGTGGCGGTCGCGCGGCTTCACTCCGAAGTGGATGAGGCGCGCCTCGATGGGGCGGCCGGGCTCGAGCGTCAGATGGCAGCCCTCAACCTCGAGAACGATCGACTAGTCAAGATATCGACTTGGCCTTGGAGCCCGGAGACCCTGCGTGGGTTCCTGTCTGCCCTGGCCGTCCCCCTCGTCATCTTCGTACTGACAACCCTGTTGAGCCGCGTCATCAACCCGAGCTAGTCGACACCAGCCGATGTCGGTGGGTGGGCCGCGATCGAGCGCAACCAAGCAGCTCAGCAAGAAGGCGCAGGCCACAGCCGCGATCACCCGTCCGTCCTCCCCCAGATACGGAAAAAACCCCCGGTTTCCCGGGGGTTTTTCTGTGGGCGGTACTGGGATCGAACCAGCGACCTCTTCCGTGTCAGGGAAGCGCGCTACCGCTGCGCCAACCGCCCATGGTTTTCGGAGTTTGCATCCAAAGTGGATACGCATCCGAGGTGGCGACGGGATTTGAACCCGTGTAGACGGCTTTGCAGGCCGTTGCCTCGCCTCTCGGCCACGCCACCGTGGCAGGTCGCGCCGGAGACCGAAAAAGATGGTCACTGACACTTCCCACTCGAGCGGATG
>JBBQZJ010000077.1:0-9046 GCA_038207805.1 Actinomycetales bacterium
TTGAACGTGCCGTCGTCGTCGGTCAGCGCGACGAATGCCTGGGCGTCGAGTCGCACCTGGAACTGATCGTCGAGCGCCCGTGCCAGCGCGGGGTTGAGCATGGCCGCGCCCTGAAGCTTGACCTCGAAGTCGCGGCCATGACGACGGATGGCTAGCGGACGCAGTAGCACGGGGGCTCGAAAACTCTCCCCGTCGTGCGTCCATTCCGCTATTCCGATCCCCAGATGCACACTGTCGATACCGCGAGAGGTCGACAGTTCGAGTCCCTTTGCGGCTACGACCGCCGCAGCGATTTTGGCACTGCGCAATGCGATCTCGTCGCGAATGAGGCTCGACAGCAGGGTGGTTTTGCCCGTGATGAACTGGGCGAGCCCGCCGGGGTGGGTCGTCGACAGTTCAATGCGGGTGCGCGGCGAGTCAACGAAATGCACCAGCGGCGACGGACCACCGACAGCGCCAAGTTCCGCCCGCCACTGAGACCATGCCGAGTCGGCAATGTTGCCGGGAACGAGACCCGGCTTACCGAGGCTCAGGTCGTGCGGAGCCGTCACCTGAACTGGTGTGTGCAAAAAGTCGGTTTCGGGCTCGCGGGAATCCGGATCGACCGTGAAGTCGTGGGATGTTCGATCGGCGCGCCACACACGGCCACTGTAGGCGCGCGAGCGGTGAAACCCGCGGAGAATGGCCCGAGTTTCGCAACACCACCCCGCCGTAGACTTGGCCGTATGGACGTCGTTGCAGCCCTCACTACGGGCGTAGTGACCCTTGTCGTAGTCGGCGGCGGACTGGTTGCGTTCGGATTCGTTGTGCTGTTCCGACGACGCGGCGATCGGGGCATCCGTGGCTCGATTCCGTCGGGAATTGAGAGTCTGCACCACCGGGCCGGCACCCTGTTGGTGCGGCTCGATGACGCCGTACGCGACGCGGATGACGAGATCGGCTACGCAATCGCTCAATTTGGGGCCACCAAGGCGCGCCCCTACGGGGATGCCCTAGCCGCAGCCCGTACACGGCTCACCGAGGCCTTCCGGCTCCGGCAGGCGCTCGACGATGCCGTGCCTGACTCGCCGCGCCAGCAGCGCGAGTGGACTCTTCAGATCATCGCGCTGTGCGAACAGGCGGAGTCGGAGCTCGCGAAGCAGAACGCCGCATTTTCAGCGCTCCGGGCCCTAGAGGTCAACGCGGCAGGCACGCTAGCCGACGTGCGAAGCCGAATCGCGGCCTCGACCGCTCGTCTTGTTGCCAGCCGTGCCACTCTGGCCGAGGTGCGCCTCACCTATAGCGCCCCCTTGTCTGCCGCGGTTGCTGAGAACCCCGACGCCGCGGAGAAGCTGCTCGGCGAAGCCAGCCGCGCGGCCGATACCGCGGCCATGTCGATCTCCCCGACCGGAGTCAACGCGGTCTCGCCCCGCCTGCAGGATGCCGCTCAAGCCGCCAATCACGCCGACCAGTTGCTCGACGCAGTCGACCGAACCGCGCGCGACTTGGCAGCCGCATCCGAGGCGCTCATCGCGCTGCGAACCCGCACAGCGACCGACCTGACCGAGGCTACGGCACAGGTGACCGTCGCACCGGACGCTGACACCGGCGCCGCGATTGTCGACGCTATTGCCGCTGTCGAACAGGCTCGATCGGCGCCCACTGATGACCCCGTCGCGGCCCTCGATCGCCTGGGCGAGGCCGTCGCCGGTCTCGACTTGGCCCTCGCGAGCGCTCGCAATCAGGCGCAGCGTCTCGAGCATGCTCGCACCGCGTACCTGGGAACTGTCGTCTCGGCTAGGAATCAGATCTCCACCGCGCGGGAATTCATCTCCCGACAGGGTGCCGGCGTCGATGCGCGAACTCGCGTCGCCGAGGCCGAGCGTCAGTTCGCCGCCGCCGAGGCGAGCACCGATCCGGTCGAGGCGCTCGACACAATTCGACGGGCAATCACGCTCGCGCGAGATGCCGATGCGCTCGCTCGGTACGACAGAATGGGTACCCGATGACCGACACAGCCGATGCCACCGGCCCCCTTCAGCGACACACCGACTACGGGCAAACTCCCCTGACCGAGGCTGACGTGCTGCCCGATCCGTTCGCTCAGGCGCGACTCTGGCTGGACCAAGCCGAGGAGTCCCGCGTGTACGAGCCCAACGCGATGGTGCTCTCGACCATCGATCCTGACGGTTTGCCCTCGAGTCGCACAGTACTGTTGCGAGCCCTCGACGATCGCGGGCTCGAGTTCTTCACTAGCTATACCTCGGCGAAGGGGCGCGCGCTGATGGCTCATCCCGAGGTGTCGATCGTGTTCCCGTGGTACCTCATCCACCGTCAGATCATCGTGCGAGGAGTCGCCGCACCGGTCGACCCCGAGGTGTCTGACGCGTACTTTGCTAGCCGACCGCACGGGTCGCAGATTGCCGCGACAGCCAGTGACCAGTCCGCGCCCATCGCGTCCCGGGAGATCCTCGAACAGCGCGTGCGGGATCTTGAGGCTCGCTTCCCGGGCGAGGTTCCTCGACCGGCGACGTGGGGCGGATTCCGAGTCGTTGCGAACTCGTTCGAGTTCTGGCAGGGCCGCAGTTCTCGGCTGCACGACCGCCTCCGCTTCACAAGGGTCGGCGATTCGTGGCACCGCGAACGCCTTCAGCCGTAGGCCGCGACGGCGGGCCTTGCTGTACTGGCTCTACTGGCTCTTGAGCGCCGCAAGAACCTTCGACAGGGTCTCTTTGGCATCCCCGAACAGCAGGGTCGTCTGCGGCTCATAGAGCAGTTCGTTCTCGATACCGGCGAAGCCCGGACGCATGGAGCGCTTCAGAAAGACGACCTGTCTGGCCGCTGCGACATCCAGAATCGGCATTCCATAGATCGGGGAGCCGGGCGTTGTCTTCGCGGCCGGGTTCACCACGTCGTTGGCGCCGACAACGAGAGCGACATCCGCTGTCTTGAACTGCGGGTTCACCTCATCCATCTCTTTCAGCACTTCGTACGGCACGTTCGCCTCGGCCAGAAGCACGTTCATGTGACCGGGCATCCGCCCAGCGACCGGATGAATTCCGAAGATGACCTCGATACCCTTGGCCTCGAGCGTCTCCGCTAGTTCGGCCATGGTGTGCTGGGCCTGAGCGACCGCGAGCCCATAGCCGGGAACAACGATCACTTTCTGCGCGTAGCCCAACAGAATGGCGACATCCTCGGCGGATGCCGACCGCACCGGGCGGTCAGACACAGTCGTTGAGCCTGCCGTGGACCCGCCCTTGAACGCACCAAAGATGATGCCCGAAACACTGCGACCCATCGCGGATGCCATGGCCCGGGTGAGGATCGTTCCGCTCGCCCCGACGAGCGTGCCGGCAACCAGCAACAGCACGTTGCCGAGAACGAGTCCGGATGCCGCAACCGTGAGCCCAGTGAACGCGTTGAGCAGGGAGATGACGATCGGCACATCGGCGCCGCCGACCGGCAGCACGAGCAGCACACCGGCAGCAAGACCGAGCGCCAGCAGCGCGAGTACGGCCACGAGCGATCCAGTCGCCACGACGAAACCGCCGCTCACGACGGCACCCACCAGCACGAGCACCATAACGATCGGTTGCCCAGCGAAGACGATCGGCCTGGTCGGCATGAGTTCCTGAAGCTTGGCGAACGTAATGGCCGAGCCCGAGAACGACACTGCTCCCACCATCACCGTGAAGGCGACGGCCAGAGCCGACCACGGCGAGGTGACGTGCGAGAGCTCCAGCAGCGCGACGAGAGCTGCAGCCCCGCCGCCGACACCGTTGAACAGGGCGACGAGCTGGGGCATCTGCGTCATTTTGACCCTGCGCGACACCGGGGCAGCGATTGCGGCGCCCACCACAATGACCCCCAAGATCCAGGGCAGGTTGTCGATCTTCGACGAGAGGAACACGGTCACGACAGCGATCAGCGCACCGGCTGCACCGATGAGATTGCCCCGGCGTGCGGTCTTCGGCTTGCCGAGGCCCTGCAACGCCATGATGAAACAGACGGCGGCGACGAGGTAGGCGATTGCTGCCCACTCGGGTGTGAGGAGGATCACGGGGTGTCGCCCTTCGTGTCGGGGGTTGCCGCGGTCGGCTTAGCGGCCTTCCGCCCAGAGAACATGTCGAGCATCCGGTCGGTGACGACGAATCCGCCCACGAGGTTGAGCGTTGCCAACAGCACCGCGATGAGGGCGATGATCAACACGACAACATCCTCGGCCTGGCCCGCGACGATGATCGCGCCGACCAGGATGATGCCGTGGATCGCGTTCGCGCCCGACATCAGTGGCGTGTGCAGAGTGCTCGAGACCTTCGAGACGACCTCGAAGCCGACGAAGACCGCAAGCACAAAAATAGTGAGCAGGCTGATGGCGTCCATTAGTTCTTCTTCCCCGGATTCTCCTGAAGTGCCGTGGCGGTGGGTTCGTGGCGAACCTCGCCGGCGTGGGTAAGGCAGGCACCCGTGACGATTTCATCATCGAAGTCGGGCGTCACGGTCCCGTCGGTGGTCATGAGCTCGATTAGGTTGGCGACGTTCTTGGCGTAAAGGCGTGAGGCGTCAAATGCCATGTCGGATGCCGCGTCCTTCATGCCGACAATGGTGACGGTTCCGCCGCTCACGGAGACACTCACATCCTCGCCCGGCACCGAGCCTTCGACGTTGCCGCCGCTCTCGGCGGCGAGGTCGACAATGACACTTCCCGCTCGCATCCCGGCGAGCATCGCGGCGGTCACCAGCTTCGGGGCCGGCCGGCCAGGAATCAGCGCGGTCGTGATGATGATGTCGGCGTCCTGAATGTGCGGCGTCAGCAACTCCTGCTGGCGCGCGGCACGATCGGCCGCGAGTTCCTTTGCGTACCCGCCCGCGGCATCCGCAGCTTCGAGGTCAAGTGTGATGAACGTGCCGCCCATCGAGGCGACTTCGTCGGCGGATGCCGCTCGCACGTCGTACGCGAAAACCTTCGCACCCAGCCGCTTGGCCGTCGCGATCGCTTGAAGTCCGGCGACACCGGCGCCGAGCACCAGCACCCGGGCCGGCGGAATCGTGCCCGCCGCCGTCATGTACAGGGGGAAGAAGCGCGGGTAGCGGATGCCCGCCTCGAGCACGCAGCGGTAGCCGGTAACGAGCGACTGAGAAGTGAGCGCGTCCATCGACTGGGCGCGCGAGATGCGGGGCACCAGTTCCAGGGAGAATGCGGTCACCTTGGCGTCGCGCAGCGCTGCGACCGAGGCAAGCTCCGACGCGGGGGACGCGAGTCCCACCGTGATGGTGCCCGCCGTGAGGGTCTTAATCAGCGCGGGTGTCAACGGTCGCACGTGCGCGAGCACGTCTGACTTCCCGAGATCGATCGAGTCGGCAAGCACTGCACCCGCGACCGTGTAGCTCTCGTCGGAGTACCCGGCCGCCTGTCCGGCACCGCGCTCAACGGTGACCTCGAGCCCCGCGGCAACCAATTGTTTGGCCGATTCGGGGGTAACGGCGACGCGTCGTTCACCGTCGATCCGTTCTCGCAACACAGCGATCTTCATGACACTCCTTCTGATCGCTCGCGCGACCGAACACCACGCTATTTTAGTCGCGCAATCGGTGGGCCGATTTCCGCTCGCGGCGCCGGAGAAGACTCGAGGAATTTATCTCACAGGTAGTTTTCGCAGGCTCTCTACAGACCGCGAAGGATTAGGGCCGAACCCTGGCCGCCCCCGCCGCAGATTCCGGCGGCCCCCAGGCTGCCCGCGCCTAGGTCGTGCAGTCGTCGAGCGAGGTGCCCGACAATGCGCGCGCCGGATGCACCGATCGGGTGGCCGAGGGCGATCGCGCCGCCGTTGGTATTCACGATCGAGGCATCCACACCGAGTTCGGTCGTTGACTGCACGGCCACCGAGGCGAAGGCCTCGTTAATCTCGACGGCGGTAAGGGCTGACGGGTCGTCCCCGGTCTTCGCTAACGCGGCTCGGATGGCGTTGGCCGGCTGCGAATGCAAGCGCACGTCGGGACCGGCGACCAGGGCGTGTGCCTCAATGCTGGCAAGCCCCGTGATCCCTCGCGCTGCGGCGGCTGCTGGACTGATGAGCACCAGCGCGGCGGCACCGTCGGTAATCTGCGAGGAGTTGCCAGCGGTAATCGTTCCCGCGGACGAGAAGGCTGCCCGCAGTCCGGCAAGCACCTCCCGAGTGGTGTCGGCGCGCACCCCATCGTCGGCCGTGATGACAGTGTCGCCACGTCGTGAACTGATCGTGTACGGCGCAATCTCCTCGGCGAGATACTCGGCGGATGCCGCTGCCCGGGAGTGCGAGGCAGCCGCAGCTTCATCCTGAACTTCGCGCGCGAGGCCCAGTTCCGCGTTGCCCTGCTCGGTCGACTCCCCCATGGAACGATGCTCGAACGCGTCACTGAGCCCGTCGTGATCGACCGTATCGAGCAGTTCGATCGCACCGTAGCGCTTACCTGCCCGCGCCGAGAAGACGTGCGGAGCAAGCGACATTGACTCCTGACCGACCGCGACAGCGATATCGATCTCGCCCGCGTCGATGAGTCGAGCCGCCCAGGCGACCGCCTCCATGCCGGAGAGGCAGACCGCGTTGAGGGTGATCGCCGGAACGGTCAGCGGAATTCCTGCACCGACGGCGGACTGACGGGCCGGATTCTGCCCGGCACCGGCCTGAAGCACCTGACCGCCCACCACGAGCTGCACATCTCCGGGCTCGATCCCCGCCCGTCGAAGGGCTGCACCGACGGCGTGCGCACCGAGCTCCGTCGCCGCAATCGAGGCGAATTGGCCATTGAAGCGAACGAACGGGGTGCGGGCGTAGCCCGCGATGATGGCGCTCATGCGCTCTCCCTTGCTGTCGGGCTTACTGTGGGGCCGAGTGACGGGCCGAGAGTGAATGGTGCGCCCGTCAGCGAACGTAACCCTTCGACGGTCTCGCCGGGTGCGACATCCGTCAGTACTAGACCATCGTCGCTGACGTCGAAGACCGCGCGATCGCTGATGATTCGGTCGACAACCCGCACCCCGGTCAACGGCAGGTCGCACTCGGCGACAATCTTCGGCGTGCCGTCTTTTGCGACGTGCTCGGTCACGACGATCACGCGCGGGGTGCCGGCCACGAGATCCATCGCGCCGCCCATTCCCTTGACGAGCTTGCCGGGGATCGTCCAGTTGGCAAGGTCGCCGAACTGGGACACCTGAAGGGCCCCGAGAATGGCAATGGCGACGTGGCCGCCCCTGATCATGCCGAACGACGTCGCCGAATCGAAAATGCTGCCGCCGGGCAGAATCGTAACCGTCTGTTTTCCGGCGTTGATCAGGTCGGCATCTTCCTCGCCCTCCCACGGAAACGGCCCCATCCCCAGCAGGCCGTTTTCGCTCTGCAGGGTCACGCTCACTCCTTCGGGAAGGTGGTTAGCGACCAGAGTAGGGATGCCGATGCCCAGGTTCACGTACTGTCCGTCTTCGAGTTCGGCCGCGGCGATCGCTGCCATCTCGTCCCGGGTCCACATCTCTAGGCCTCCCCGCGGGTGCGCACTGTGCGGTGCTCGATGTCTTTAGTCTGATCGGTTACCGCCACGACACGATTCACGAAGATTCCGGGAGTGATGATCTCATCGGGATCCAAGTAACCGTCAATGACGGTCTCGGCTTCCGCCACGGTCACCCTGCCCGCCGCCGCCACGAGCGGATTGAAGTTGCGGGCGGTTCCTCGATAGGCCAGATTGCCCTCGATGTCGGCGCGATGGGCTCGCACCAGCGAGACGTCCGCGACAATCCCGCGTTCCAGGATTGCTCGTTTGCCCTCAAACTCTGCCTCGGGCTTTCCTTCGGCGACAGGTGTCCCCACCCCGGTCGGTGTGTAGAACGCCGGGATGCCCGCGCCACCCGCCCTCAGGCGCTCGGCCAGCGTGCCCTGCGGCACGAACTCGACCTCGAGCGCGCCAGACAGATACTGCTCGGCGAAGAGTTTGTTCTCTCCCACGTAGGAGCTGAGTACCTTGCGCACCTGATTGTTCTCCAGCAGTAGCCCGAGTCCCTTGCCGTCGACACCCATGTTGTTGCTGACCATGACCAGGTCGCGGGCACCGTTGTCGCGAAGCGCTGCGATGAGATTGCTCGGGATGCCGCTGAGCCCAAAGCCGCCGACCGCGATCGTCATGCCGTCTCGCACTACATCGGCGAGCGCTTCGGCGGCGCTCGACCACAGCTTCGTTCTCATCCCTACCGCTCTCCGTCCACAATGTGGGCCGCGACATCCCACCCTTGTGAGCCTAGAATCATGGTCATTGATCGTCAATGCAGCTCTTCATGTTGCTCGCACTGTGGCCCATCGGGTGAGTTACGTCCATAATATGAACATGCCGGTCGATGGTGCTCAGGTCGCAGGCCGCGTCGCGGCCATCCTTCGTGCCGTCAGCGCTGCCATGCCGGAGGGCGCTGCCACCACAACTCTGGCGACGCGGCTGGGACTGTCCCGGCCAACGGTGCACCGTCTGCTGTCATCCCTCACCGCCGATGGCTTGATCGACCACGACCTACCAACCGGGAGATGGATGCTCGGGCCCGAGTTGTACCTGATGGGAGCGGTGGCTGCCGAGCGCTATGACATCTCGGCTCGAGCTCGCGACAGTGTGCGTGCGCTGGCGGCGGCAACAGGTGAGAGTGCCTTTTTGAGCGCCCGGCGCGGTGATGAGACGGTGTGCCTGATCCGTGAGGACGGCGCTTTTCCGATCAGATCCTTTGTGTTGTCCGAGGGCGTGCGCTTTCCGCTCGGTGTTGCTTCAGCGGGCCTCGTCATACTGGCGATGCTGCCCGACGCTGAAATCGATCGGTATCTAGGTTCGGCATCCCTAGTGGGCCGCTACGGGGCGAGCCATGCTCCGGAGGCCGTTCGCGAACGCGTTGCCATCACCCGCGACGCCGGGTACGCCGTGAACCCGGGCCTGATCGTCGAGGGCAGTTGGGGCATGGGTGCGGCCGTGTTCGACAAGTCCGGCAAACCAGCGTGGGCTCTCAGCCTCACCGGGGTTGCGTCACGGTTCACCGATCAACGCCGCCCAGAACTCG
>JBBQZJ010000078.1:0-8886 GCA_038207805.1 Actinomycetales bacterium
CGAATGAACTCACCGCGGTCCCGCCGCTCTGCTCGCAGGTACTTCGGCAGGGAGAAGGTGAAGTTTGCGAGGTCGTGGACGACCCTCGAGCGCGGCACGCTTCCCGCCCACAGTTGCAGGTATTGCTTGACGAGGTTGGACTCGAGAACCGTGCCCTCGAGGTCGAAGATTGCTACGACATCCGACCGCACCGGCAGAGCCCGAGCACCGCGTGCCTTTGCCGATGGCCGGGTGGCTAGCGCGCGGGTCATCGTGATAACGGCGGGGAAATGGATCTCCTGGAAGTAGTGCTCCCAGTCGATTTCGGTGACGTCGAATCCCTCGGTCCGCTGCAATGCTGGCGGTAGCGAAGCCAACAGCGCGCGTGTGTTGGTGTCGTCGAAGATGATCTCGGTCTGCACATAGGCGCGATACAACTCGGTGAAGGCGCGCAGCTGGCGCAGTCCGTGCTTGCCGGTTGATACCGTGTCGAGCCATTTACGGGTTCGTGGGGTCGTGGGCAAGCGTTCGATGATGCGCTCGGCCCGCCGGACTTGTTGCTCGCGCTTGGTGAGCGCGTTCTCGACTTTTTGGCCGCCGGGGAACCGCCAGAGGGGAACCTTGATATTGCCCTTCTCGTCGGGCAGCGGGTTCGTTGTGAAGTAGCGGTTGACGTTCTCGTACATGCGGTGCAGCGGAAGCGGGTTGGTCTTGCCGGAGACGACTTGGAAGTACTCCGGTGCGTTGGGCTTCGCCGGCCGGGCGGCGACGGCGAGCGCCGCATTGACAACAAAGTCGACCGGGATGACGTCGAGCACCGAATCCGGAATGCCCGGGAATTCGGGCAACTGCCCGCGGCCGTAAGCGATGATCAGCGGATCGGCGACCTTGAAACCGTCGATCCATCCGGGGAAGGGATGATACAGCGCGCTTTCGATTATCGACGGGCGCACGATCGACAGTCGATGTCCCGCCTCAGACCACAGCTCCTCCGCTGCCCGCTCGGCGAACGCTTTGGTGAGGGTGTAGACGTCAGTCCAGCCCAGACTCTCGGCACGGGTGCGCCCATAGTCGATCAAGCGTTCGCGTACCCACTCGGTGCGGGCCGCTTCGGCGAAGCCAGCGACGGCCTGAGGGCCGGTCTTGCTGTGCCGTGACTTTGCCTTCGCGAGGTGTACCCGTAGCGCTTCGGGCTGGCGAGACTCCAACTCCACCCGAGTTCGCGCCGACTTGGCCGCCTCATACTCCGCGCGCCAGTCCACGACATGGGTGAGGGATGCCTCGGGCGCGATTCCCTTGCGGATGCCGCCCACGTAGGCCGTGGAAATATGAACGACGTGCGGATCGCTGCCGCTGGCCAGAAGCGCACCATAGACGCCGTAGGCACCGCCCACATTGGTGTCGAAGGCCTCATCGATTGGCGGATCAAACGAGACCGTCGATGCACCGTGGATGACTACGTCGATGTCCGAAGGCAACGTGCCGACGTTGGTCAGGCTGCCCTCGATCACGCGCACGCGCTTGGCGATGGCCTTGGCGGCGGCATCCGCACCGATCGACTCGATCCAGTTCGTGAAGACGGGCTTGCGCATGAGGCTGGCTAGTCGACCCTCACCCGTCTGGGTGCCCTTACCGCGAACCAGGATCGAAATCCGGGTGTCGGGATGCGACGACAGGAGTCGCTCAAGCACGGCCTGCCCGACGAATCCGGTCGCACCGGTGAGAAACACGTGTTCGTTGGTGAGGGCGCCTGTGGCATTAGACGCGGCGGCCTTCGGCGCGGCGGCCTTCGGCGCGACGGCCTTCGCAACCGGCGCCGTGCGGGGGGTGGTCGTGCGTGCGGTCGTCACAGTCGGGCGGCCTTTCGGATTAGGGCGAGCCCGGACTGGCCGGGCAGGCCGTCGACGCGGGCGTCGAGCTGCGAGACAACCTCGGGCGCTGACACAAAAAGTTGGTCGAAGAAGAAGTGGGTTTCGCTATCGGGCTCGGCCTTGGCACCGATCGGCCACGGTGTTTTCACGAGGCGCTTTCGCGCGAGCTTCTGTGTTCGCACCGATTCGGTGAGCCGGAATCGAGCCTGAGCCTCAAAGAAACTCAGCTGGCGTTGCTTGATCTCGAGGAATTTATCCACGATCTTGCCGAACTCCACATTCGGGTCGAGTTCGACGATTCGGCGGTATGCGGCCTGAGTGAGCCATTCGTCGACGGTGCCGAGCGTCATGTGAACCGCAATCATCGGCGTACCGATGATGTTGGCCACGATCGACTCGCGGATCGTGCGCTCGGTCGGAGTGCGAAACGGCGACCGGTCGGGCTCAGCACCCTCGGGCTGGTGGGCCAGAAGCACTTGCTCGAGCGCGTCGGCAATCCAGTACTTTTCGAAGGCCCACGTGGTGAGGAAAGCAGTGATGCGCGCATCCTTGTGGGTGGCAGTAACCAGCACGCCGCGAAGGTGGGTCATCGTGGCCCGCTCGACGATTTGGGCGTAGCGCAGCACCCGCAAGGTGTCTTCGTGGAGCGGGTTAGTGCGGTAGGCAGCCAGGTCCATCGCTTTGCGATGGCTACCGGCGGCGGTGCGGGCAAAGTCGCGAACGTCGAAGTCAGGGGCCGGGAATCTAACGCGGTCCACAAACGCCTCCTGGTGTTCGGGCATCCGTAGTACCTCCGAGGAGCGGGGCTGGTCGCGCCAAGTCTACCCATCTGTCGTGGCGCGGCCGGTGGCGTAATGTAATGAGCATGTCAACGGCGCTGATAACGGGCGGCACTTCCGGCATTGGCGCCGAATTTGCTCGCCAGTTGGCCGCTGCCGGATTCGACCTCGTGCTCGTGGCCCGGAACGTGGATCGCCTGAAGGCGATGGCCTCGGAATTGCATGCCAAATCGGGCATAACTGTAGAAGCCCTTGCGGCCGACCTGGCCAATCGTAACGATGTCGCTCGCGTTGCTGCCCGCATCGAGGATGCGTCGCGGCCCATCGACATCCTCATCAACAATGCGGGGGCTGGTCTGCGCACCCAGCTGGCATCCACAGACGTCGCTGCGCACGAACGTGCCTTTACCGTGATGTGTTGGGCCGTGCTCGTTTTGGGCGGTGCTGCCGCACGGGCGATGCAGGGTCGCGGCGGAACGATTATCAACCTGTCAAGCCTGCAGACGTACCTCGCTACCGGCGCGTATGCGGCGAACAAGGCGTGGGTGACGGCGTACAGCCAGAGCCTGGCCGTTGAGTTGCGGGGCACGGGCATCGTGGTCACCGCCGTACTCCCGGGTTGGGTGCGCACCGAGTGGCATGCGCGCGCGGGCGTCGAGCGTAGCTCACTCCCGGGGTTTCTCTGGATCGAGCCGGATGTGGTTGCTCGCATCGCGCTGCGGGACGCGCGTCGCGGCAAAGTCGTATCCATACCCACTGTTCGATACCGAGTGCTCGGGTGGATTGTCCGGCGCTTGCCCAGTAGCGTGGTGCGACGCATTTCGGCCAGTATTTCATCAAGTCGCAACGAAGCGGCAACCAGCCAAGGGGATGCCTCCGAACCACTGGTGCTGAAGACGGAGAACCAATGAGCGAACGGCACAAACGGGATCGATTCAACTCGCCCTCTGTCGCGGTAGTGCGGTTCGTCGCGCAACGCGGCTTGCTTAAGCCGTTGGTGTGGTCGCTGGTGCGGGTCTCCGTGCACGGGCACGAGCAGATCGCGAGCCTGAATCGACCGTTCATCGTGGTCGCGAACCATTCGAGTCATCTCGATGCGCCCCTCATTATCGGAGCGCTCCCACGACCGCTCGCGCGCTACTTGGCCGCCGGCGCGGCGGCCGACTACTTCTTCGACGTTCAGTGGCGCAAGTGGCTCACCACCCTGTTCTTTAACGCGTTCGCAATTGAGCGCAATTCGGAAGGCAAGCGCAGTGGGTCATCACGGTCTCTTCTCGAGCGCCAGGTTCCGCTGCTGATCTTCCCCGAGGGTGGTCGCTCCAAGGCCGGGGTAATGGGGCGATTCAAGCCAGGGGCGGCCGCGCTGTCCAATGCCACGAAGGTGCCCTGCTTGCCCATCGCTCTCGTCGGGGCAAGCGACGCCATGCCGCGCGGCGTAAATTGGCCCAAGCGGGGACGGCTCCCCGTTGCGGTAGTGTTCGGCGCGCCGATGCTTGCTGGCGAGGGAGAATCGGCCGAAGACTTTTCCCGCCGACTCGCAGACGAAGTCCGGCGTTTACATGAAATAGTGCGCCCCGTAAAGACGCACGCAGAGAAGGGAACACGATGACCCAGGTCAAGCACATGAAGTGGTGGGGCTGGGGCAACGACGGCGTCGGTTTCCACCACGAAGACAAGCCCGGATTCGCACCCTTCGTGCTCGAGGCGGTTGGACTCGACCTGCTCACAGCCGAGCGGACCGGTGAGCCTGCATTCGCGGATCTCGACGTGCCCAAGAGCGGGGCCTCGGCTGCCTTCACGAAGTCTCTGGGTGCAATCGTGGGCGACGAAAATGTCACGACCGACGACATGATCCGGGTCATCCACACCTACGGAAAGAGTTTGCGGGACCTCGTTCGCATCCGCGGCAACGCGATCAAGCGTTCGCCCGATGTGGTGGTCTACCCGGCCAACGAGGAAGAGATTCAAGCCGTGGTGGATGCCGCTGTCGCGGCCGACGCCGTCATCATCCCGTTCGGTGGCGGCAGCAACATCGTCGCGAGCATTGAGCCAATTCCGACGGAGAAGCGAACAATCGTTTCCCTTGATCTTGGACGCCTGCGCGAGGTTGTCGAAATCGACACCGAGTCGGGGCTCGCTCGAATTCAGGCCGGTGCCCAGGGCCCAGACCTGGAGGCCCAACTGAACGCGAAGGGCTGGACGATCGGCCACTTCCCCGACAGCTTTACCCATTCGACCGTCGGCTGATGGGTCGCGACACGGTCGTCCGGCATGCAATCAGACAAGTACGGCGACATCGCCGACATCGCGCGCGGGATGCGTGTCGTGCGCCCCGGTGGCGTACTTGTGCTTCGGCCACTTCCGAGCACCTCGAGCGGGCCGAGCGTTCGCGAGATGATCCTGGGCAGCGAAGGGCGTCTCGGCGTGATTACGGAAGTAACCGTTCAAGTGCATCGTGTGCCGGAGAAGCGCGACGTGTTTGCGTACTTCTTCCCGAACTGGAAGTCCGGGATCTCGGCAATGCAGGAGATCGCAGAGTCGGATGCCGCACCATCCATCACCCGCATTTCGGATGCACGCGAGACCCGGTTCTCTCTGGCAACCTCGAAGAACCGCAAGGGGTTGGACAAGTTTCTCGCCGTGACCGTGCTGCCGGGGATCATGAAGTCCAAGGGGTGGACTCTGGACGACATCTGCCTGAGCTTCATCGGGTACGAGGGCAGTGTTTCTCACGCCAAGCGCCAGAAGAAGCTCGTCGATGCGATCGTGAAGAAGCACGGCGGCATGGGGGTCGGCCAGGGTCCGGGAATCCTCTACGACCAGAAGAAGTTCGACACGCCGTACATCCGCGACTTCCTGCTCGACATGGGCGCGGCGGGCGATGTCTCTGAGACAGCCGCTCCCTGGTCGAAGTTGATCGGCCTCCACGAGGCCGCCTATGCCGCGGCGCAGAAGGCGTACGACGAGATCGGCATCAAGGGCTGGGTGATGAGCCACTTGTCGCACTCCTACCGCTCGGGGGCGTGCCTCTATTTCACCTTCGCCTTCGTGTTCAAAAATGATCCAATGGCCGAGTACAACGCGGTGAAAAATGCGATTCAGCAGTCGTTCATCGAGAGCGGCGGCACACTGTCGCACCACCACGGCGTTGGGCTCGAGCACGCCCCGTGGCTGGAGCAGGATATCTCGGCCGAGGGTGTCAAGGTGATGGATGCGCTGTTCGCTGGCGCCGATCCCGACGGCAACTTCAACTCCGGAAAGATCGTCGCCAGCTATCGCCTCTAGGCGAGTATTGCTCGGGCTCTCGTTGACAAACGGGGGTAGACAGGTCATGCTAATCCCTAGGATCGGCTGAAACAACCCGTAGGGCGCACACCCTTGCTGATCACGATCGGTGCTCCGATGTGATGGGGGTTGTTTGAAATGTCTCTGAGTAAACTCCGCGCCGCCACCGCTGGCGCTCTCGGTTTGGGTGCACTTATCGCGCTCAGCTCCGTGCCCGCGGTCGCTTCGGCCGACATCGTTCCCACGATCGGGCTGGGCACTGCGACGAGCTTCGCGGTTCTCGCGGGCTCCACGGTTACCAACACTGGATCATCCGTCATTCAGGGGGATGTCGGAGTCAGCCCCGGGCTCGCAGTGGTCGGATTCCCACCGGGCAACGTTGTGGCACCGTCCGCGATCTTCGCTGGCGCGCCGAGCAGCGATCCCAAACTCGACCTGGTCACCGCCTACGACCAGGCCCACGCAACCCCGGCCACAAGTATCGCCGTCGAGCTCGGCGGCCAACTCCTGACCCCCGGCGGCTACTTTGGCACTGCCCACGGACCACTGCAGTTGACCGGCAATCTGGTTCTTGACGGTCAAAACAACGCTTCCGCCGTCTGGGTTTTCCAGACCGACAGCACGCTGACCACCGCATCCGGCAGCTCGATCACCTTCGTCAACGGCGGCTCGCCGTGCAGTGTCTTCTGGCAGGTCGGCAGTTCGGCGACGATCGGTTCCGATTCAGACTTCGTCGGCACCGTGCTCGCGCTCACCTCTATCACTGCCGTCTCGGGTGCCGACATCCAGGGTCGTCTACTGGCGCGCAATGGCGCAGTGACTCTCGATACCAACGACATCGTCGTCGATGCAGCCTGCGTGGGAGCCACCGACCTCGACCGCTCTGGCGGTGTCGCCGACACCAATGAACTCGTCGAGTCCAACCCGGCCGCCGCCGATGCCATTAGAGAGGCACTCGGGCTCGCGGCGCTGGCGGCGACGGGCCTCCCGGCGCCGGGTGGCGCCTCAGCGCTGATCATCGTGGCGGTCGGCGCAGGGTTGCTGCTCATCGGCCGGCGACGACTCAGAGCTCGGGAACGCGCCTGATCACTGTTGGGGGGCCGGGAGACTGGGTCAGGGTCTGGATCGTCAGGCCGTTGACCGGCTCGATCCCGATTCCAGCACTTCGTAACCCAGCACTAATGAGCTCGGCGAGTTCAGCGGCGTTACCGTCGAACTCGTAGCTCGGAACATCGTCGGTTCGGATATCGAGCGAGTCGTAACCGCGCACGAAGCTTCCAAGAAATGCCGGCATGCCGGCGAGCAGGGCGCGGTAGCGCACCCAGCGGTGATTGTCCCATCCCGTAAAGGTTTTCTTAGCGGACTTGGTCGGGTAGGTCTTGGTGCGGAATTGTGCGACGATTTCGCTCGCCGCTACCTGGCCCCGATCCGCTAGGCGGTCGATGACCTCTGCTGACATCGTGAGGTTCAGGCCGCCCTCCGACTTCGTTTGGAGCACCCGAACGATCCGGTCGCGATATCCGGGTGCATCCAGGTGCGAGTTGTCATGCCAGTCTCTGGCGGTGAAGAAGATAGCGCTGGCAAAGCCGGCCACGGCACCGAACCCGGATTCGGGGATCGCCTGAAAGCTCGGCTGAAGCGTCAGGTTGTCGCGAGCGAGCACGATGTTGTCCCGCTGGTCGGCGAAGGGTTCATCACGATCCGAAAATGACCCGAGGTTGATCGCGAAGGTCGGGCGCGTCGGCAGTGGTGCATCGAAAAGGTGTACCGGAAAGTTGCTGGCCAGACCGCCGTCGCTGAACCAGAGCTTTTCGTAGCTCGGTACGGGCGCGGCTTCCTGAGTTGCGGGTGGCGGGGGCTTGCGAAAGCTCATGCCCCACAGTGGCACCGCTGCGATGAGCAACGGAAAGCTCAGTGACATCCGGGTAGCGACAATCACGGGAAGATCAGCGGGATCGGGGAGGCGCCGCAGCGGCGGCGTGTGTGCGGCGGCGAGCGGATCGTCGGGGCTGGCTTTCGCGAGGGCATCCATCACGTCTGCGGGGAAAAGTGTCGCCCACACCTGCGGATCGTAGAGAAAAGTTCTCGCTTTGAGCGGCATCTCGTAGGGTCGTGATCGGCTCAAGCACGTGCTGATCATGCGCAAATCAATGCTGCGGTGCGCCGGGGCAATGTCGCCAATCGAGCCAGCGCGAAAGTTTCGCCGGCCAGTCCAGAGGTGCCCGAACAGCAGGGGGCCTTCGTTGCCCGTGAGACCGGCCGCGAGGTTGAGCTTCGCTGAAAGCCAGTTGGTGAGCCCTTCGTTGCCGCCCCTAGGGTCCAATCCGCGGCAGATGCCGAACAGGTTTGCCGGCACGCTACGCGTGAGTTTGCTGCCCAGACGGATGCTGGTGGCGGCCAGCCAGCCCACGAGCGCGACAATCACCCCGGCAGGAATCAGAAGGTAGCCGGGCCACGAGCCGGCCAGTGCCCCGGCGACCGTGAGGCCAAGCCCGGGCAGGATGCCAAGCAGACTCGCCACCGGGAACCCGCCGATGACAGCCCCGAGAATTGAGAGGGCCCTCGCGAAACCTTCACGCTGAGTTCCGTTGGCGCGAAATCCGGTGACCGCCATGAGGATGGGCAGGAGAGCACGCGTCGATTTTTCGGGCTTGAAGAGCGCGGCGAGGTCGAGTTCGTCGGGTAGCTCATACAGCGTGGCAAAGCCGCCGCGTGAGCGCCCAAACTCGGCGGCGGCGCCGAGCGCGGCACCGATTGCGCCGGCCGATGACCCGCCCATGCCGCGAAATCTATAGTTCTTAGCCAACTCGACGAGTGCGCGCGGGTAGATCACCCCGGAGGTGATCCCGCCCTTCATGACGACGTCGCAATGATCGACCGGCTTGCGTGTCCAGCGGGATGAGTCGGGGAGCGATGCCATGGGGGTCCGATCTGTCTACCCCTATTCCTACCTCACCGACGGGGTGGTGGGG
>JBBQZJ010000079.1:0-8858 GCA_038207805.1 Actinomycetales bacterium
CACGCACGATGACCGCGGTCGTAACGGGGTCATTGGGTTCGACCGACACAATGGTCAGCGGGCTGCCGTCCGGGTCGGAGTCGTTCGCGAGTACCTGAACGGAGACGGTAACCCCGGGTCGCACCGAGACTTCATCAACGATTGCCACGGGGTTTCTTGCACCCTCGAGTCGCGGAGTGATTCCGACGCGAACTGTTCCGGTCGCGCGCGCCCCCAGTGAATCGATAACGGTATATGTGAAGGTGTCGGTGCCCGCGGAATAGTCACCCGCGCGGTAGACGAAGGTGTCCGACAGCGTATCGACGACAGCGCCCTTGTCCGGGTTGCTCGCTTGCCCGAGAAGCTGCACGGAGTCGCCGTCGGGATCGGTGCCAGCGAGCGGAATCGTGATGCGCACGGTCTCGCCGGCAAGAAGTCGCGCGGTAACTGTCACCGGCACCGGAGCGTTGTTGGTTGCGACATCCTCTTCGCGCACCGAAATCCGCACGATTGCAGTAGCAGCCTGCCCATCCGGCCCGGTAACGCGATACGCCGCTGTAAAGTTTCCGGTGCGATCCGGCGCTAGATAGCGAAGCACGGTGCCGGATGCAAAGAGCAAGCCCGAATCCCGCGGCAACTCCTGTTCCAGCTGGGGCTGAAGCGTGAGCTCAAGGCCATCCGGGTGCTCGTCGTTGCGCAAGACGGGGATGTCGATTGCCTGCCCCACGCGAACGGTGACGCTATCCTCGCTGGCGATGGGCGGCTGCACCTGAGTCGGCGTCGGAATCTCGATGACAGTAATGATGCCCTCGGCTTCGGCCAGTCCATTGCTGATTCGGTAGTTAAAGCTCACTGGCCCGTCGAGCGGGGCCTCGAGGCTCACGCGCACAAGCCTCTGATCCAATATCTCGGCACGCACGCCGGAGGTCGATGACAGGTTGGTGATGCCCGTGACGAGAAGCACGCCCCCTGCGGGATCAACGTCCGTGCCCGCGACATCGATGCGTTCGTTGCGGAGCGTCTTGACGAACACCGTCTTGGGAATTGTGATCGGCTTCGTGTTGGCGTCGGGAGGGGATGCGACGTCCACACGCACCAGGCCAGTCACGGTTCTCGATCCGTCGGTGACGACGTATTCGAGGTAGTGGCTGCGAACTGCGGTACTGGTGAACCGGAATGTACCCGTTTCGTAACTAGGGGTGATGGTCACGTCGGCCTTGGCTGGCACACTGTTGAGCCGAACGACTCCCGTGCCACCTCGTACGTGACCCAACGGCGAGACGGTGATCTCCTGTCCGGCGTACGCAAGCATCACAAATGGTTCGGCAATGATCGGCACGTCACCGGCTTTTTTGACCGAGATCGTCACAGTCCCGGTCGCTTCGGCAATGCCGTCAGAAACTACCAGTGTGACGATCTTCAGATCGCCCCCGGTTCCCGCGTCAGAGAACACAATGGCACCCGCCGGCTTGTAGCTGACGGCATCGGGTTCACCGACGCTGGCGCTCGTGAGATAGAACGGATCGCCATCGGGGTCGACCCAGTCTGCCAGCACTTCTTTGCTTACTCGACCTCCCGATTGAACGACCGCCTCGGTCGCGCGTTCCTGCTGCGGGGGCGAGTTCTCTGCCGCTGCGCGAACCGTAACGGTGACCGTTGCGGAGTCGGTGCCGCCCCTACCATCGGTTACCGAGTAATCGAAGGTGACCGTCCCGGTCACTCCCGGGGTCAACGTCAACTGAATCTGCTGGCGCTCGTTGATCAGATCGATCCTGCCCACCGCTTCGTCGAGAGGCGGCAGATCGCTGACCACCAGCACATCGCCGTTGGGGTCGTAGTCGTTGAGGAGCACAGGCAAAATAGTGGCTCGACCGGGTCGGGCACCAAACCCGTCGTCGGTGGCGACGGGCGGTACCTGCACCTTCTCGGCCTCGGGCGGTACATCCTGCTGATTCTGTTGATCTTCCGGCGTCGGGTTATCCGCGACAATCAGGTCATCCCAATTGTCGATGAGCTCACCGGTACTCTGCACCGCCCAGGTTCGACCCGACCGTTGATCGTTAAGTACCGCCTTGGCCCCGTTGGTCGCGAAAGCCAATCTTGCCGTGCCAGTCATCGATGCCAATGGGAGCGAAGACCCGTCGGTTTGGTCGCTGCACACACGCCAACTCTGACCGCTCGTCCAGGCGGCATAGTCGCAGCCTTCCAGCGACAACGGCCGGGCCGCAGTGCCGGATTCACCGGTGACAATCGGCACGACGGGGCCTCCGTCGAGCGGCACGGAGATCAGTCCGCCGGAGTAGCCGACCAGTACTCGATCACCCGCAGAACTCGGCCATTGCATCACGGCGCCGCTGCCTGCGCCGAGAGCGCCGGCGATCTCAACTGACCCACTCTCGAGGTGTACAGTCTGGGTGCGGGTGTCCAGAACAGCCCAGCGACCGGCGACCGATGTAATCGACAGATTCGTCGACGACCCTGCCACGGAAAGCGTCTGTGTCGCGTCCACGACATCGGAGCGTGAAGCGTCGACTCGATAGACAAGTCCTGCTGAAGGCGAGAAGGCAAAGAGCAGGCCGTCTGGGTCCATGCTCACGATGGCCCCAACTCCGAGGCTGAGTGAGGATTGTTGGATGGCGTCGAAGCTTGACAGTTCAGCGACGTTCAGGATCCACAGTTCCCCGGTCCCCTGCTCAAAGATCCCGATCCGTGACCCTGCCAGAAGAACCTGCGGCTGATTGGGTGGCAGCGCAATGCTGTCGGTGATTTGCGACGACGCGGGATCGACGATGTCGACCTTGTTCTCGGCTCGATCCACCACAAGCACGTGATTTTCGCCCTGGAGAACCTGAATTTCGTCTCCGCCGACGGAAACGACCGAGTTGAGCTCGAGAACCTCGGTGTTGGCGCGCCCTATCGCCTGCTGCTGGGAGTTCGCTACCCACACCGCTCCGTCGCCCAGATCTAGGCGTTGGGCGGTATAGCCGGTTGAGCTTATGGCGGCTGCCGCGACGAGCGCGGCGACGACGACACCGCTGACCGCGCTGATCACACGGGAGCGATGGGCTGCCAGCCAGTGACGAATCATGAGGCACCGGTCATCGGGGAACGTCCGCGCACTTCTCGCCGCTCGGTGTGCCGGTCTTGCCTTCACGATTGACCGCTACCGTGATGCAGACCCGGTCTCCCGGTTCGGCATCAACAACGAAACTGGTGTCCCGCTGCTGCACCGGGGGTGCCCCATCACCGGTGCTCACCTGATAGGTGTCTGTCGAGCCGAGCCCGGCATCCGACCAGGTGAACTCGACGGTGTTGCCCGACACGATTGTCTCGATCGCCGAGACAGAGGGGATGTCGGTAGACGCCCCCCGCGGCAAGACGAGTACGACTACCGCGGCTAGCACAAGCACGAGCGCAGCCGCAGCGATCACTACTGCGATCGCACTCGGGAAGCGCCTGGTTCGCGCACCCGATGCCGTACCGGCGCTGCGCACGATGGGCGCGCCTTCCTTGACGAGGGTTCCCACACCGAGGTACTCCCCCGCGGCATTCGCCGCACGGCGCCGGCGCCGGCGACCCGCTATCGATGCGCGCGGTGCAACCCCGCCGCGGATGCGGGTGCGATCCTCGAGGTCGGAAACCGTTGCGAGCGCCCAGTCATCCTTGACCACCTCGACGGGGGTCTGCGGAACACCCAACTCCGTTTCGACCGCCTGAAGTTCATGAACGAGCTCCAGCACACTGCCCTGCCGATTCTCAGGCTTGCGCGACATTGCGCGAGCCAGAGCACGCTCGAGGCTCGGTGGCACGTCGGTGCGATCGATCGGCTGGGGTTTTGCTCGATTGATTCGAGAGATGAGATCCGTGGACTTGTTCGAATCTCCGGGGACCTCGAAGGGCGACCGCCCGGCCAACAGCGAGTAGACCGTCGCTGCGAATGCCCATACCTCGGAGGCGATTGTTCCGGCCGTCTCGTCCATCAGCACCTCCGGTGCCGACCACGGAATCGACATCCCGACCGCCTCACGGTCACCAGACTCGCTGAGTGTCGCGGCGATTCCGAAGTCGGACAACACCGGATGCCCGTAGGCGGTGAGCAGGATGTTGGACGGCTTAATGTCGCGATGCAACACCCCGGCGCGATGTGCCGTCTCGATTGCACTTCCGATCCTGACCGCGATCTTCAGCACCTCCGGAACAGGAAGTCGCTCGTGTCGGTAGCGCTGGCTCAGAGACGCCGAACACAACTCCATGACCAGATACGGTCGCCCATCCGATGACACGCTCGCTTGGTAGACGGTGAGTATCGCAGGGTGAGCGCTCAGCTGGGCCATGAGATTAGCCTCGGCCTGGAACATCTGGCGCACCTGGTCGTTGACGACCTCGCTCAGCATGACTTTGACCGCAACTTGGCGACGCGGCATATTCTGTTCATAGAGGAATACGTCGGCGAACCCGCCAGAGCCCAGCACGTGAATGTGCGAGAAGCCGGGCAGGGCGGGAGGCTGTGATGGCAATCGGCGCGCCACGGGCACCTCCCAGCCAGTAAACGTATCCGCCCATTCTAGGCAGGTAGGTATCGCGGGAACCGGGTCTGCCCCCAAAGAGGGGACGAATCAGCGACCCCCATTTCTGGGTTCCGATTTTCTCGCCTTTCGCCTCGGTTCTGTGTCGTCTTCGGGCACGCTGGGCGGCGCCTCGAGCACGTCGACAACTATCACCGTGACGTTGTCGCGGCCTCCGGCCGCCACTGCGGCATCGATCAGGGCCCGTGCGGTTTTGTCGGGTTCTCGCCCGGCTGCCAAGTGAGAACGAATGCGCTCGTCACCCAACTCCTTGGTTAGACCGTCTGAACACAGCAAGAGCCGCATGCCGCTGCGCACCGGAATCGTCCAATAGTCGACATCGGGAACGGAGCTGAATCCAACGGCGCGGGTGATGATGTTGCTGTCGGGATGGTGGTCGGCCTCGTCGCGAGTAAGCGTCCCGGCTTCGACAAGCTCCTGGACAACAGAGTGATCGGTGGTGATCTGGGTCAGCTCGTTGTTGGCAAACCCGTAGACCCTGCTGTCTCCGACGTTGAAGACGGTAAAGCACGGATCTCCCTCGCTCAGCACCAACAGAGCGCCGGTGACGGTCGTGCCCACCCCGAACTCGGTGTCGCCCGAGATCATGCCAATGTCGTCGGATGCCGCCTGGAGGGCGCGATCGATCGACCGTGCGGCGCCGAAACCCTCGCCCGCCAGTTCGGAGAGCCGTCTTACGACGATCCCGCTCGCGAGATCGCCCGCCGAATGCCCGCCCATGCCGTCCGCGACGGCGAACACGGGAGACATGGCAACGAAGCTATCCTCGTTGACGGCCCGTCGCAGTCCGGTGTCGGTCGCGGCGGCCCAGCTCAAAACCACCGCAGCTCCAGTACGGTCCGCACTGTTAACTGTCAGCTGATGCGTGCTTGCGCCGAGCTCGGTCACTGCTGCCTTTCTACCCTGCTACCGGGCTCTGCATCGGAAGGATCTGAAGAATGTTGTTGTCACCAATATCCACCAGCGTGCCCCGTGACACCACCACCGACTCACCCTGAAGCAGTTTCCGCGGAGCGCTTCCGGGAACGGTCACTACCGAGCCGTTCGTCGACTTGAGGTCGGTCACGATCACCGATAGTCCGACCTGACGAACTTCGAGGTGCGAGGCCGAGACTTCCTTCCGAGGCGATGGAGCCTTGACCAGCCGCGGCACGGCGCCGGACGAGATGCGCGGCTGACTGGGTTGTCGGCCGATAAAGCACGGGGCATCCAACACGATCACCTCGTCACGCCAACTCAACTTGATTGCATAGAACCGCACAGACTCGGGCTCGTCGAGCTCAATCGATTGGTCCGTTTCGTCGCCCGTCTCAAGGTCTTTTTGCCGCGGTGCCGGGCGTGGCACGATTATTGTGTGCGACGAGTCAACGATCCCGTGCGTCGCGCTGGCCGAGTCTGAACCCGCGGCCGGTCTGCGGGGAGGGACAACGGTGTCGTCCAAGTCCTCGGCCATTAGTCGACAGTGTTCCGCGCCCAGGGCGCGCTGGTCATGAGCTCCCCAAGTAGGACATCACGTGCTTGATTCGCGTGTAGTCCTCAAACCCGTAACTCGACAGGTCTTTGCCGTATCCCGAATGCTTGAAGCCACCGTGCGGCATCTCGGCGACGATCGGAATGTGGGTGTTGATCCAGACGCAGCCGAAATTCAGACGCTTCGCACACCGCATCGCCCTGCCGTGATCCTTAGTCCACACGCTGGAGGCGAGCCCGTACTGAACGTCGTTGGCCCAGGCAATCGCTTGACCCTCATCGGTGAAGGACTGAATCGTAATGACTGGGCCGAAAATCTCGTTCTGGATCGCATCGTCGGTTTGCTTGAGACCGGACACAATCGTCGCCTCGTAGAAATACCCCGTGTCTCCCTGACGGGTACCCCCCAACTCGACGCGCGCGTTGTTGGGTAGTGCGTCGATGATGCCCGAGACCCTCTCGAGTTGATTGGCGTTGTTGACCGGACCGAAGAGGATGTCGTCACGATCCGGGGCACCCGTCTTTGCGTTAGCTGTGACCCACGCGACCAGTGCGGCGACGAACTCGTCGTGGATGCTGTTGTGCACGAGAACTCGGGTTGCCGCAGTGCAGTCTTGGCCAGCGTTGAAGTAGCCAGCCGTCGCAATACCGGCGACGGCGGAATCGATATCGGCGTCGTCGAACACGATCACCGGCGCCTTTCCCCCGAGCTCAAGGTGCACGCGCTTGAGATCGTTAGCGGCCGCCTTCGCCACTTCCATCCCGGCTCGCACCGATCCGGTTATCGAGACCATCTGCGGCGTGGGGTGATCGATCATGAGTCCGCCGGTCGTACGGTCACCGGTGATTACATTGAGCACGCCTTTCGGCAGAAATTCGGCGGCGACTTCGGCGAGAAGCAGCGTCGACGACGGTGTGGTGTCGCTCGGCTTCAGAACAGTCGTGTTTCCGGCGGCAATCGCGGGGGCGATCTTCCACACCGCCATGTTCAGGGGGTAGTTCCATGGCGTGACTTGGGCGATCACGCCGATCGGCTCGCGCCTGATCGACGAGGTGTGATCTTTCAGATACTCGCCGGTCGCCATGCCGCTGAGGTGGCGTGCTTCGCCGGCAAAGAAGCGGATCTGATCGACCGACAGCATGATCTCGTCACGGACAAGATGTGGCCGAGGCTTGCCGGTATCTTTCGACTCGAGATCGGCGAACTCCTCCGCACGACCCTCCATCGCATCCGCAATCCGGAACAGTGCGAGCTGTCGTTCAGCGGCAGTCGTCTCACCCCAGGTTTCGAATGCGGTGGCCGCCGCGGCGAATGCTGCATTGACATCGGCCGCCGACGACACCGGGGAACTGGCGTATACCTCTTCGGTCGCGGGGTTCACGACCTCGAAACTAGAGTCGGCGTTCGCCGACACATACTCGCCGTTAACGAAGTTACGAATCTCAGTCACGCCACTAACCTAGCCGCCCACGGAGGTCGCCTCCACCGTTCCTACTACCGATTTCAGCAGTAATTCAGTGATTTGGATGCGGAATCGCTTGTATCCGGGTGCACTCACTGACAGAATCGAGCCATGAGTCCCTCTTCGCGACCCGCTGGAGCCAAGCCGGTGCAGCTCGACGACGTCTCGAAGGCCATCATTGAGCAACTGCAAAGCGATGGCCGACGCTCATATGCCGAGATCGGCAAGGCTGTCGGGCTCAGTGAGGCAGCAGTTCGCCAGCGCGTGCAAAAGTTGACCGACTCGGGAGTCATGCAGGTTGTCGCCGTCACCGATCCCATGCAACTCGGGTTCTATCGCCAGGCCATGATCGGCATTCGAGTCACGGGAGACACGACGACGGTCGCTGAACGGTTGGGTCGCATCCCTGCCGTCGACTACGTGGTGCTCACCGCGGGCAGCTTCGATATTTTCGCCGAGGTCGTGTGCGAGAACGACGAAGACCTGATCGACCTGCTCAACAAGCAGATTCGCGGAATCGAAGGCGTGCAGTCCACCGAAACCTTCGTTTATCTGAAGCTACAGAAACAGTTCTACAACTGGGGAACGAGATAAAGAAATGACAATGACCGAATCACCCGTAACCACATACAACGAGGCCGACCTTCAGCAGAAGGCGAAAGACCATCTCTGGATGCACTTCTCCCGCCAGTCCGTGATGGAGGACGGCCCGGGGGTGCCCATCATTGTTAAGGGCGAGGGTCACCACATCTGGGATTCGAAGGGCCGAAAGTACATCGACGGCCTCAGCGGCCTGTTCGTGGTCAACGCTGGCCACGGCCGCAAGCGGTTGGCCGAAGTTGCCGCCAAGCAGGCCGAAGAACTCGCCTTCTTCCCGCTGTGGTCGTACGCACACCCGCACGCGATCGAACTCGCCGATCGGCTCGCGGGCCACGCACCCGGCGACCTCAATCGAGTGTTTTTCTCTACCGGCGGCGGCGAGGCGGTGGAGACCGCGTTCAAGCTGGCGAAGTACTACTGGAAGCTGCAGGGGCGTCCCACCAAACACAAGGTGATCTCGCGCGCTATCGCGTACCACGGCACCCCGCAGGGCGCACTCGCGATCACGGGCATCCCGGCCATGAAAGAGATGTTTGAACCGGTCACTCCCGGAGGCTTCCGCGTGCCCAACACGAACTATTACCGCGCCGCGGAGATGGGCTTCACTGGCACCGAGGTGGAGTTCGGCATATGGGCAGCAAACCGCATCGAAGAGATGATCCTCTTCGAAGGCCCGGAGACCGTGGCCGCGGTGTTCCTCGAGCCGGTGCAGAACTCCGGTGGATGCTTCCCTCCGCCCCCGGGATATTTCCAGCGGGTC
>JBBQZJ010000080.1:0-8778 GCA_038207805.1 Actinomycetales bacterium
AGCGAGTGGCTGGCTGCCCCTGGCAGGACTTGAACACACCCACGGCGGGCGGCCTCGATACGAGTCTCGTGCAGATCACTGCGCAAGCGGCTATCGACGTGCCGAACGAAGTCGCTGCAGTTGGGTGGGTGCGCGAGGGGAACCCTGGCCCTCGCTGGCGGTCGTATGTCTGGGATCTGCAGCGTGGCAATCTCATTGTTCAAGTGCGCGTGCTCACGGACGGCCGCATCCTCGAAAAGCACGTAGCGTCCTTCGCTGAACTGCTAGCTGGGCGGCTGGGCAATCTCCAAGCCGCAGCGCCCTGACGGCAACCCCCTCTGTCCATCGGGAAATGAGCGACATCCAATCGAGACGCATTCCGCCCGCTCATTCGGGTGACGTCAATTCGGTGGAGTTCCGCTATTAAAATGGCGCATTTGCAGACCCCGACAAGAGTCAGCGAGATATTGGCGCGAGGGTGCATAGTGGAGTCATGGGTGAGCGAGGGGTCAGATCGGCCCGGCACTCATCGGTGCGTGGTGGGTCGGCTGCTTACGAGCTCCCAGATCGGGAATTGCGCGCCTACGACCACGGACTAGGCACGCTCAGGGTCGACGGAGAGCTTCAAGGGCATCTCGCAAGCATCATTGGCAGAATGCAGTCGAGCGAACCGTGGCCTTGGTTTGTCGTCGTCTGGGCCGACGGTACTAAGGAATCATCCTTCGAAGATTACGGGCCCGGGTGGTGGACAGTTCGGGAACTCGATGCTGGACGGCTCGAGTGGTTCGAACGAAGTGTGAGTCAGCGACGCCGGTTCTTCGGCTGGCAGTTCGTCAGCGTGAAGCGCGGGCGGCCGTGCACGTTCGATTTTGCTTGGCTTGCCGCGGGCGAAGCGAAACAGAAGTGGAATGAACTTGGCCTTGCAGATTCAGACTTCTGAGGTCGATCGGCACCCCGCGCATCAAAGATGCTAATATTGATGCGGAGGTCGCGATGAGAACGACGGTAACAGTCAGCGACGAACTAGTCGCGCGAGCCTCGGAGCTTACAGGGAGAACCGAGGCATCAGCACTCTTCCGGCTCGGACTGGAAGCCCTCGTCGAGCGTGAGAGCACTCGCAGGCTTGCGGCCTTGGGCGGATCCGATCCGCACGCGGTTGTTGCTTCCCGCGAACGTTCCCATCGCGAGTGATACTCGTCGACACCTCGGTGTGGATCGATCACCTCCACCGCAGCGATCCTGATCTCGTGCGATTGCTCGAGAGCGCGGATGTGCTCACCCACCCGATGGTGATCGGAGAGATTGCCCTCGGCTCACTGAAGGATCGAGGTCAGGTGCTCGATGCACTCGACGGCTTGCCGTTCGCGGTCTCGGCAACCGACGACGAGGTCATGGCGTTCATCGAGCAGCGCGCGCTCTTCGGTCGCGGGTTGAACCTTGTTGATGTGAACCTCCTCGCCTCGGTCGCCTTGACGCCCGAGGCCCGACTGTGGACTCGCGATCGCCGGCTCAGGGGGGCGGCAGAAGAATTGTCGGTGAATCGGCCCGCCGAGTAGCGTTGGTCCCACACCTGAGACCGGGAGGCCCCCATGCCGCACACCGTCGACTTCGTCACCGTATCCACGGCCGGCCTCGAGTCGTCGCCTGTGGCCGACGCCCTCGCGGGGCTGCGCGCCAACGAGGCCCGGTACTACAAGAACAAATACGACCACGAGCTCGCGGTCAGCACGCCGACTGAGGCGCCGGACGCCCTCGAGCGAGTGACCCGGGTGCTGAAAGACGAGCGCGACATCGCCATCGAGTCGCGCCCGCTCGAGGTAACCGACTTCGAGGTCGACGGGCTTCGGATGACGTACGTCTTCTACGAGTCCGGCCTCGCGATCAACGTCATGTACGCGCTCGACGACGGCGGCAAGCGCGCCGTCGGGTTCAAACTATCCGAGGGCATGGATGTTCCTGCCGAGCTCGCAGACCGATTCAAGTTCGCGCGACAGAAATCGAAACTGGCCGGCGTCATCCGCGGATCGTACTTTGTTGTCAAGGGCGAGTACTGAATCTGTATCGATGCGAGCGGCCAGACTCGCTGGTCGGCGGCCCCGGCCGCGATAGGGTCGAAACATGAGCCTGCCGCTGGCGTCTGACTTGACGACCGCCGACATCTTCAGATGGGATGTCGGAACGTGGGCCCCATCGCTTGATGCGTGGAGCGAGGCTCTGGGCGAACCGAACCGAGCCCTGAACTGCCTCGAGCTCGGGGCCGGACCGGGCGGACCTTCGCTCTGGCTGGCGGCTCAAGGCCACAACGTGGTCTGCTCGAATTACTCCAACTCGCGTGAGCTCGCCGCGCCTCTGCACTCGCGGCATCCGCAAATCACCTCGATCGAGTATCAGGATGTCGACATGACCGCGATCCCGTGGGAGTCACACTTTGACGTTGTGGTGTTCCGCAGCGTTCTTGGGGGAGTGCGACCGATCGGCGCCGAGAGCCAGCGGGTCGCGATCGACCAGATCCATCGTGCGCTCAAGCCCGGCGGGGTGCTTCTGTTTGCAGAGAACACCCGAGCGACAGTGCTGCACCGCCTCGCCCGCAAGCTAGCACGTCGGCGCCGCACGGGTCCGTGGAGCTATCCGACCAATGCCGTGTTTGCCGGATACTTTGACAACTTCTCCCGCGTGCGACTGAACCACACCGGAGTGCTCGCGATGTTCGGGCTCACTGAATCCCAGCGAGCGGCGCTAGCTCGCGCCGACGCAGCCGTATTCAACCGACTCCCGACTTCGTGGCGCTACGTCACCTACGGATCCGCGACAAAGTAGACCGACACCGTGCGCCTCCCTTTCTGCACTCGGATCGTCGCGCGGTGAGAATCGCGGTGTGTGAGGCCGGCTACATCCAGCCCGAGAAGGATGCCGGCTCCCGAGCGGTTGCTGACCTCATGTCGGGTCTCGGCGACCTGGGTCACGACGCCCGAATGTTCGTCGAACTCGACCACGACATCGGTCGGGATCTCGCGGACTTCGATCCAGACATCATCGTGCTCAGCAGACCCGGCCTGTTCATGCGCGTTTTCCCCCAGATCAAGGCCCTGAGGGTTCCCGTTGTCTATTTCGCCCACGACCTCCATTTCGTGCGGGTGGGGCTGGGGGAGGATCTCGCCGCCGCCGGGGCGCGGTCTTCGCGAGTGATGCGCATCATCGAGCAACAGTGCTTCGAGCGCGCTGACCTCTCGGTGGTGCCCACTCGGAAGGAAGCACTGCGCGTCGCGGAGGAGTTCCCGTCTGCTCGCTGTGTCAGCATGAACTACTTCGCAATGCCAGCGCACGACCCACCGGTCGAGCCGTCGGC
Source organism: Actinomycetales bacterium (assembly GCA_038207805.1). Lineage (GTDB taxonomy): Bacteria > Actinomycetota > Actinomycetes > Actinomycetales > Microbacteriaceae > Rhodoglobus. The sequence continues at coordinate 3,326 of JBBQZJ010000080.1, forward strand.
GGGGGCAACTCTCGCGTTCGTCGGCAGCTCAGCCCACGCGCCCAACCGCGACGGCGTGGAGTGGTTTGTCACCGAAGTCTGGTCGGGGGTCCTGGCCCGCACGCCATCCGCTCAACTGATCGTGTGCGGAGCGTGGCCTGAGAACAGTCAAGTTCGTGCCGAGGGCGTCGTGTATCTGGGTGCGGTCTCCGACGACGAGCTCGACGCGGCGTTGGCGGGCGCTCGGATAGGAATCGCCCCACTCCGCTTCGGGGCGGGGATGAAGCGCAAGACGCTGCATTACCTGTCGTTGGGGCTTCCGACGATCGGCACCGGCTTCGCGGTCGAAGGACTCCGATTGTCTGATGGGCAAACCCCGGGGGTTCTTCTGGCCGAGACCGCCGAGGAGTGGCTGGCCGCGATTGAGACTCTCACCGAAGATGAGGTTTGGATGCGGATGTCAGCAGCCGGCGCACGATTCGTGCGTAACCATTTCTCGCGCAACCACTATCTCGACTCGCTCGCTGGCGTGCTCGCCTCGCTCCGATAGGATCAATTTTCATGCACCGAGCCACCCGACTCGTTATCAATCGCCCCACGGTCATCTATGACGTTCAGGGTGCGGAAACCGTAATCATTGACCTTGCTACTGGGCACTATTTTCGGCTCGACGGGGCGAGTACCCGGCTGTGGGAGCGATTTGACACTGCAGTGTCGCCCGAAGACCTGCTCGCAACCTGTACCGACCCGGGTGCGCTGGAGCCGGTGCTTGATGGCATCGTGGCCGACTTGACTGATCACGCGCTGATTCGAGCAGCCACGGATACCGAGGTGGGCGACGACCTCACCTCCGATTGGGCATTTGACGGTTTCGTGCTCGAGCAGTTCACCGACCTCGAGGATATTTTGGGGCTCGACCCGATCCACGAGGTGGATCCGGATCGCGGGTGGCCTCATGTCTCCGCCCCCTGATCGGATCTCGGCGCTCGTCGATGATCTAGGTCTCGTACTCGCGACGGTGCGCTCCGACTCATCGTTTGTGCGGCATCCGTTCAGGTTTGGAGCACGTCAACTGGACGTGTTTGCCCGTGCAAAGGATAGCGAGCACGTGCCGCACGGGGGCCTCGTGAATGCCAGCGGCGTGACCAACGCAACACTGCACCTGATCGGGCCTGACGAGGTGGCACAGCTGAGGTTTCCAGCCGACGCTGCGCTCGCCCCCTATGGTGCGTTGCTCGACAGCGCGGGAACCGACTGGCTGATTCTGCGGAGCCCCGATACCGGGAAGATTCTTGCCATGCACACTGGAACTCGGGAGGCCCTCTATTTTCCCGGCCGTCGAGTGCCACCCCGCGATCGTGCGGAGTTCTGCCGCCCGCTATTGCACTGGTTGGCAATTCTCGACGGCAACGTCGTTGTTCACGCCGGGGCCGTCGGCGTGGAGGGGCGTGGTGTCTTGGTTGCCGGTGCGGGAAACGCGGGCAAGAGTACACTCGTGCGCTTGTGTCTCGCGGCCGGCTTCGACTTTCTCGGCGACAATGTGGTCGAGGTCGAACCGCGCGACAGTGGTTTCGTGCTGCACGCCGCATACCCGACGGTCAAGGTTCGTCGGGATGCCGCGGTTCCGGTACCGGCCTACTGGCCGCGGCCCGAATGGGACGACGAGGCCCAGAAAGACATCTACTTCTTGGATGACGCCGCGCCGGAGGCATCCGGTCAATTGCTGCACGCAGCAACGCTCGTACTCGACCCGACTATGCCGCCGACCCCGCGGCTGCTCGACTCGGCGCGCGCCTTCTTCCTCATCGCCCCCAACACGGTCGCGCAGTTCCCGTTCTTCGAGCAGGAGGTGCTCACCCGGTCCGGGGCAGTCGTGGCGGCCGCCCCCACCTGGACGGTCGGTCGGATGGCCATCGACTCTATACCGACGATCGTTGCCGCGCTCGCGGCGGGCGAGCGGCAGGCGGTGAGTTCCTCATGACCGAATCGCCGATGACCGAACTCCCGGAGACCGATGTCGACGTGATTGTCCCCGTGTACAACGGGGCGCAACTCGTCGCCAGGGCGCTGACCAGCATCCTCGACCTGCAGACGGAGGCGACGGTCCGCGTTCACCTCATCGACGATGCATCCACTGACGGCTCGCTCCAGACGCTGCATGAGCTCGCCTCCGCCGATTCGCGAGTGCGGGTTAGCGCAAACCCACGCAACGTGGGAGTCTCGGTGACCCGCAATCGCGGGATTGACGAATCCAGCGCGCCCTTCATCGCCTTCCTCGATCAGGACGACGAGTGGGTACCCGACAAGTTGAGCAGCCAACTCGCTGAATTTGCAGCCGACCCGAGCCTCGATTTTGTCGTCGGTCGCCAGAACATCGTTCTGGATTCATCGATTCGCCCATCCTGGGTTCGGCCGGAATGGCTGACGGCACCGCAACCCGGGTTCATCCCGGGGGCCCTCATAGCGCGCCGTGAGGCCTTCGAAACGATCGGTCGCTTCGACGAGACCATGCGCCACGGAGGAGACGACACCGACTGGTTCGCGCGAGCCCGTCGGATGGGGGCCAGGTACCGTGCCCTCGACCAAGTTGTTCTGATTCGGCATGCGCACGAGAACAATCTGTCGTCCGACGCGGGCGCTAGCAACCAGGAGATGCTCACCCTGGTGCGCCGTCACGTCACCGAACGGAGCAGCCGTGAATGAAGTCGTTGACGTGATCATCCCCGTGCGCAACGTGGACCGGTATCTCCAGGAGGCGCTCGAATCGGTGAGCCGACAAGGGGTCGAGTGTCGAGTTGTGGTTGTCGATGGCGGCAGTGACGTACCCATCGTGCTGCCCCCGGTTCCTGCGGGCCTCTCGGTGAGGTTGGTGCGAAGCGAGGAGCCGCTGACGGCAGGCGGCGGACGCAATCTGGGCGCGAAGCTCGGGACGGCCGAGTGGATCGCTTTCCTGGATGCCGACGACCTGTGGCCAGACGGCAGTCGGAAATCGCTTGTGGATGCCTGCCGATCGAGTGCAGCGGATCTTGCTGTCGGCACCACCGTGAGTTTCCACTCGAACGAGGAGTCCAAGAGCATTGCCAATCCGCACGGGGAGCGCACCGCCTTGCTCGCCGGAGGTGTGTTGATGTCGCGCCACACGTGGCAGCGGGTGGGCAACTTCGACCCCGACCTCAGGTCCGGTGAGTTCATCGAGTGGTACAACCGGTTCACCGTGTCGAGCCTTACGGCCGCAACTATTGACGCGCTCGTGCTGCGCCGACGACTGCATCTCGAGAGCACCACCGCGGGCCAATTGCAGAACCGCGACGACTACCTCAAGGTGGTGCGGCGATGGATGAGTCGGAACGACTGATCGCGCTCGCAGCTCTCGCCGAACCCGAGCAAGCAGTTAGCGCATGGGCCCAGTGGCGCGCAACGAACGACATTACCGAGGCCTCGGCGGTGCTGGGCTGGGCCGGTGGGTATATCCACAAGAATCTGACCGCGGCCGGACGCCCAGACCGGTATCTCGGCGGTATCTTCCGCTACAACTGGATCGCCAACAACCGCACGGTGCTGGCTGTGCGCGATACCGTTCGCGAGATCGCAGCCCAGTGGGACACGACCCTCCTCAAAGGCTTCGGGATGTCGGACTCCGGCCAGTCGCGCGGCTTACGCCCGATCGCCGATCTCGACTTCTTGGTGGCCGAGCGGTATGCGCCGGATGTGAGTAACGCGCTCGTTGCACGCGAATTCACACCGCTCGATGGGGTCAGTGCGAGCGAGTTTGCACGCCGAATCGTGCCGCAGCGCGGATCGTGGAACTACTGCAATGCATCAGGGGCCGACCTCGATCTGCACTGGCGTCTCTTCGAGCACCTCGATGCCCGCACCAGCGAGGCACTGGTCGCTGGCAATTCGGTTCGCGTCGACACCGAGTTCGGCTCGGTTCGCCACCTCAGTCCCGAAATGATGCTCCTGTCGCTGGTGGCTCATCACGCCTTGCAAGGCCCCGGCGCAATCAATCGACTCTTCGACATTTACGACCTGTTGGGGCGTGTCGACACCTCACGGGTTGCGGTGCTCGCGGGTGACATCGGGATTGCCCGAGAGCTCACCGCCGCCTGCGCGCAGCTGCGCGAGATCCTCGGAGCTGGCGCGCGCCAGGAGCTCCAACGGGTCGAGACGGCGGTGGCGCCACGGGCGCGATCAACCCAACCGTCCGGGATGCTTCAGAGGGTTCTCCCGGTTGCTGAGCTCAATCCGCGACGTTTTCGTGAGGACGTGTATCTGCGGCATCCGCTGCTCTACCGGCTCTGGTTTGCGCTCGGTCGGCCTGCGACGGTCGAGCGGATGATGGGCCCATTCACGAGGCAGTCACCGGAGCTCCGCGCCAGTGCACTGCCCGCCGGCGGAGGCGCGCTCGGCATTGGCTGGCACTATCGCTACCCCGCTGATGACCATCGCTGGGCGAACCTGCCCGATTCACGCATCCTGTTCACAGGAGTGGGGTTCGACGTTCGAAACGTCAGGATCGACCTCGACCCGGCGGCGTGGTCGGCGGCGCCGCTGACCGAGTTCGCCGTCTACTGCAACGGGGTCGCGGTGGGCCGGTGCGAAGCCGGGGCCGCCGAGTATCGTTTCGCGATACCCGCGCACCGCGGCGATGTCGAGGTCAGCCTGCGACCGATCGGGCTGAGGCGCTACAGCTCGGCTGGACTGCAGGAGCAGTGGTTCCGTTTGTTGGCCCCCGTTCGCCGCCTCGAGTTGACGGTCGACTAGGTGTCTGCCCGGGCCCGTGCCGAACATCACACACAGCGGCCTCCTAGTTTCTGCAGGCTCGGTGCCGCAATACTGGGACAGTGACCGACCTCGCGATGTTCCCCCTCGGCTCAGTGCTCTTCCCGCACATGCCACTTCTGTTGCGGGTCTTCGAAGACCGTTACTTGTCGATGCTCTCCACCATTTTGAAGAGTGAGCCGAGCGAATTCGGCGTCGCGCTCATCGAGCGCGGGCAGGAGGTGGGCGGCGGTGAGCAGCGGTTTCCGATTGCCACGGTTGCCCAGATCACTCAGCTTGACGCAACCGAAGACTTTGTCGTGCTTGTGGCCGAGGGCGGTAGGCGAGTCGAAGTCGACGCGTGGTTGGCAGACGATCCCTACCCTCGCGCCTCGGTGCGCATCGTGCCGGAACTTGAATGGGACGACTCGCTGGAGCCGCTTCGCGACCGTGCGGATGGCAGCGTTCGTCGACTCATTGCACTAGCTAGTGAATTCTCGGATCAGACCTGGCCGAGCGATGTTGTACTCGCCGACGACCCCGTCGCTGCCGCGTGGCAGCTCGCCGCAATAGCGCCGTTCGGCACGCTCGATCAACTCGTGCTGCTGCAGTCCCAGACCATGCAAAGCCTGTTGGAGGCCATCATCGAGAGCGCGTCCGACGCCGAACAGACGCTCACTGCACTGCGCGCCGACGATGACCCAGTCTCGGAC
>JBBQZJ010000081.1:0-8715 GCA_038207805.1 Actinomycetales bacterium
GATCTCGATGAGGTCGTCGACCCCGTCGCGGAGCAGGCGGCGGTGCAGTCCGACCAGAGGTCGGGTCGGCAACGGGATCCCGAATATTGAGCGCGACGCTGTGGCAAATCGCCCGTCGGCCCCGATGGGTCGGTGCTCTCGTTCTCGCGCTCGCTATTGCCGCAGCATTCGCGGCTCTCGGCCAGTGGCAGCTGGCGCGCAGCGTTGAAGGCGGTGCGGCAACCGAGGAACAGACCGAGACCACGGTTTCCCTTACCAGCGTCGCCCAACCGCAACAGCCGATGCCGAGCTCCACGATTGGCCAACTAGTGAGCGTTGACGTAACGCAGTTCGTCGCTGGCGACTGGATTGTGCTGTCCGATCGAAGCAACCTTGCCGAGCCCACGGGTTACTGGGTGGTCGGGCACGCGATTGTCTCGAACGGCGCGAGCCTTGCGGTGGCGGTGGGGTGGACGTCGAGCGCGGATGACGCTGCATCCGCAGTTCGCACACTCGAGTCCGTGGTCGGCAAGGGAGAGCTCTCGGGTCGCTACCTGCCGACCGAGTCGCCCCAGCAAAGCGACTTCGAGGCGGGACGCCTGAGTGCGCTCGCGGTTCCCGAGCTGATCAATTTGTGGGCGGATGTTTCGGGTGGGGTGTACTCCGGCTACGTGATTGCGGCAGAACCGACGGCCGGCCTTGAGCGCATCGACTCGCCGCCGCCCAACAACGAGGTCTCACTCAACCTGCTCAACATCTTTTACGCGATCGAGTGGATTGTCTTTGCCGGATTCGCAATCTTTTTGTGGTACCGGCTCGTGAAGGACGTCTGGGAGGAGGAGTCAGCGCTGACGCAGGCCGACTCGGCGCTACTATGACCCTCACACCCGGATTCAGTGGTGGTCGACGGCGGGAGGGGCGGTAGGTGACGACGACTCCGATCGCGCGCCGAGCGGTCACGCGCACCGATGTGGCCCGTCATGCCGGGGTGAGCACGGCGGTTGTCAGTTACGTCGTCAACGCGGGGCCACGCAACGTCGCACCCAAGACGCGGGATCGGGTGCTCAAGTCGATCCGCGAACTCGACTATCGGCCGAACCACGCCGCGAGGGCCCTGAAGTTGGGCACGAACCAGATCATTGGCATGGTCATCCCGGATAGCACCAACGCCTACTTTGCCGAGTATGCCCGAGCGGTCGAGCAGGCAGCGAACCTCGAGGGCCTCTCGGTAATTGTCGTCAACTCGGCTCGAGTCAGCGGGCACAAAGCGGTATTGCTTCAACGCCTGGTCGCGCGCCAGGTAGACGGCATTCTGTTCGCGGCTTCCGACGATGGTGCCGACATCGACGGCGCAATCTCGGCCGGCATCCCGGTGGTCGTGCTTAACCGTGCTGCCGAAATGGCTGGCACCCCTTCGGTCGGGGTCGACTTCTTTGGATCCTCGGTGCGCGCCGTCGAACACCTCATCGGCCATGGACACACACGCATCGGACTCGTCGCCGGTGACAGCGGGGGGAGCCCCACGAGCGATCGGGAGGACGGGTGGCGCGCGGCACTGGTCGCCGCTGGTCTGCCAGAAGGGCCGATGGTCCATGCCGAATTCAGTCGCGCCGGGGGTTATGCGGCAGGGAAGGCTTTGCTTCGCGAACCCGAGCGACCGACGGCAATCTATGTGGTCTCGGACATCCAGGCATTGGGCGTGCTGCGCGCGCTGCACGAGGGGGGTGTGCGAATTCCCGAGGATGTCGCAGTCATCTCTTTCGACGGATCGATCGAGTCTGAGTACAGCTGGCCCACACTGACGTCGATGCGCCAGCCGGTGGCGGAGATGGCGCAGGCGGCGATTCATGCGCTCACCCAGGCCCGGAGCGTTCCGGCCTCACACCGTCAGTTCGACACTGAGCTCGTTATTCGGCAATCCTGCGGGTGTTCAGAATAGTTTCTCGATCTCGCACAAAAAATTTCTACTCGTGTATATCTACACGTGTATATTTGCACTAGTCCACGACGTCAACCGAGCTTGACCCGCAATCACGCAAAAGAATTCGGCGCACCGCACCGTGGAATCTCGTACCGTTCATCAAATTACAAGGGAGTAATCGGACTATGACGATAGATAACCTCAGTGCGTTCGCACGGGTGACCAATAGTCAAATCAATCGGCGGGCATTCGTTGGTGGGGCACTGGGCGTAGCAGGCCTTGCTTTGCTTGCAGCGTGTACCCCCGGTGGCGGAAGCACACCGGCCGCATCGACGACCCTGAGCTTCGGCTCGGGCGCATCCGACGATGTGCCTAAGCGTGCATACGCCGCGATGGTGGATGCCTTCATGGCGGAATCGGGTGACGTGGTCACCACAAACACGGTCGCCCACAATGACTTCCAGAACAACATCAACACCTACCTGCAGGGCAGCCCGGACGACACGTTCACCTGGTTCGCCGGCTATCGCATGCGCTACTACGCCGACAAGGGCCTCGTCGCCCCCATGGACGACGTATGGGAGACGCTCGGCAGCTCGATGAGCGCCGGAATGGCCTCGGCCTCAACCGGCACCGACGGTAAGAAGTACTTCGTACCGATGTACAACTACCCCTGGGGCTTCTTCTACCGCAAGAGCGTGTGGGCCGATAAGGGCTACACCGAGCCGGCCACGTTTGATGAGCTGGTCACTCTCGCCAAGCAGATGAAGACCGACGGTCTTGTGCCCATCTCGTTCGCCGACAAGGACGGCTGGCCCGCGATGGGAACGTTCGACTACATCAACATGCGCACCAACGGCTACCAGTTCCACCTGGACCTCTGCGCCCACAAGGAATCGTGGGATCAGCAGAAGGTCAAGGATGTCTTCGACAACTGGCGCGAGCTCCTGCCCTACCAGTCGGAGAACGCGCTCGGCCTCACCTGGCAAGAGGGCGCCCAGCTGCTCGGCGAGGGCAAGGCGGGCATGTACCTGCTCGGGTCGTTCGTGACCCAGCAGTTCACCGACCCGGCCGTGCTCGCGGACATCGAGTTCTTCCCGTTCCCCGAGATCGCGGTCGAGGGTCGAGATGCAGTCGAGGCTCCCATCGACGGTCTCATGCTCACCAAGAAGGGTGGCGAGAACCAAGCGGCTCGCGACTTCCTCGCGTTCGCTGGAACAGGCCCCGCACAGGACGCCTACTTCAGTGTCGACTCGGCGAACCTGATGGCCAGCGCAGACGCCGACACCTCGGGTTACTCCGCGTTCAACCAGAAGCTCGCAGGAGTCATCGGTGACGCGAAGTTCATCAGCCAGTTCTTCGACCGTGACGCATTGCCCGCTATGGCCAATAACGTCATGATCCCGGCGCTGCAGACGTTCCTTTCGGACGGAACAGTGGACACGGCCAACCTTGAGGCACAGGCCGCAACGCTGTACGCGGCCGAGTAGAACACCCTGATCCGATGACTGAGCTCATCGGGACATCCACGTCGGCGGTCGCGGGACCTCAATCCCGCGGCCTCCGACGGTTCAGCCTCTTGACCAAACGCGATCGCGTCGTCCTAGGGCTGATGGTCGCCGTCCCCACCCTCATCCAGTTGACTTTCGTGTGGATTCCCACGGTGCTTTCGGTGCTGCTCTCGTTCGTCAAGTGGAACGGGCTCGCGCTAACCGACATTAAGCCCGCGGGGATCGACAACTACATCTATGTCTTCAGGGACTACCCGTCCTTCTGGCCGGCGGTTCAGCACAACGTGCTGTGGCTAGTGTTCCTTGCCGTCGTTGCGACCCCGCTGGGGCTGCTGCTCGCAGTACTTCTTGACCGAAACATCCGCGGCTCGCGCATCTATCAGAGCGTGTTCTTTGTGCCGGTGATGCTGTCGCTCGTGCTCGTGGGAGTGATCTGGCAACTGTTCTACTCACAGAACAACGGGCTGCTCAACTTCCTACTCGGCACCTCGGGTACACCCCAGGCCACCGACTGGTTCGGGGATCCCAACGTCAACATTTGGGCCGCCCTGATTGCCGCGACCTGGCGCCACGCCGGCTACGTGATGATTCTGTATCTGGCGGGTCTCAAGGGGGTCGATCCCTCGCTGCGCGAGGCGGCATCCCTCGACGGCGCAAACGCGGTACAGGCGTTCTTCCAAGTGGTCTTTCCGGTGATGCGGCCCATCAACATCGTGGTCGTAGTCATCACCATCATCGAGTCGCTGCGCGCCTTCGACATCGTGTACATCATCAACCGCGGAACCAATGGTCTTCAGCTCATTAGTGCGCTCGTCATCCAGAATCTGGTGGGCGAGGGTCAGGTGATCGGGGTCGGTTCGGCGCTCGCTGTCGTGTTGCTAGTGATCTCGCTGGTGCCCATCGTGATCTACCTCAGCCGTACCTTCAAGAAGGAGGCCTGATGTCAACTGAGACAGAGGTTATTGCCACCGCCGGCCGGAAACGGTCGAAGGAGAGCCACGAGGCGGGAAAGCAGGGGTCCAACTGGGCCGTGCACGTGTTTCTGATCATCATGGGGGTGGCGTGGCTGATCCCCCTCGGGTGGTCGATGTTCACGGCGCTTCGCCCGAAGGCCGACACCGACAAGTACGGCTACTTCAGCTTCGGTGGAACATTCAACTTCGACAACTTCGTTACCGCGTGGAATCAGGGCGGATTCGCCAAGTACTTCACCAACTCGCTCATCATCGTCATCCCGTCGGTGATTCTGATTCTGCTGTTCTCGTCGATGATGGCATTCGCCGTCAGCAGGTTCTCGTGGCGATTCAATATCACGCTGTTGATTTTGTTCACGGCGGGTAACCTGTTGCCTCCGCAGGTGCTGGCAGCACCCCTGTTCCAGATGTTTAAGGCGTTTCCGTTGCCCTACAGCATCAGCGATTCGGGCAACCTGCTGAACACGTACACCGCGGTCATCATGGTCAACACCGCGTTCCAGATTGGTTTCTGTACGTTCGTTCTCTCCAACTACATGAGGGCGCTGCCGGCGGAGCTCACCGAGGCGGCCTTCGTCGATGGTGCCGGGGTGTGGCGTCAGTACTGGGGAATCATCATGCCGCTCACGCGGCCGGCGTTCGCCGCCCTCGGAACCCTCGAGATCATCTGGATCTACAACGACTTCTTCTGGCCGTTGTTGTTCATTCAGAGTGGCGATCGACTACCCGTGACTACGGCAATCAACAACCTGCAGGGGCAGTTCTTGTCGAACTACAACCTGCTCGCGGCCGGAGCGGTGATCACCGTTATACCGACCCTCATTGTGTACTTCATTCTGCAGAAGCAGTTTGTTGCGGGCCTAACACTCGGCGCAAATAAGGGATAACTCGTGCATCAGCTCCCCATGCGCACGTCACTGGCGCCACGGTGACGACGGCCACACCGACGCTGCTTCACCTACGAGGGGGTGGCGTCGCGCTCGTCATCGATGTCTCGGGCCCGCATCCGATCATCGTGCACTGGGGCGCGGATATCGGCGACGACCTGACGCTTGACCAGTTTCCGCATGAGGCGATTCCGCACTCCTCCTACGACGAGAGCCATGGCAGCGGGCTCGTGCCGCAGGCGTCGGCCGGATGGGGCGGCCGACCCGCGCTGGAGGGTCACCGCGCGGGTGGGCAGGCATTCTCGCCAGCACTCGTCATCGCGAAATGCACGCCGCTGGGGCCAAGCGGCTGGTCGATCGTGCTCGAAGACGAAGCACTCGCGCTGCGGCTCACGGTCGAGTTGCTGTTGTCGGGCCACGGGATGCTGCGCACTCGCAGCATCCTCACGAATCTGGGCGACAGCGACTATTTCTTGCTCGCACTGAACTCGGCACTTCCGGCCGGGCCGGCCGCCGCCGAGATCATGGACCTCAGTGGGCGGTGGTGCCGGGAGCAGCATCCGCAGCGACAGGCTCTGCGTCAGGGGACTTGGCTCCGAGAGTACCGGCACGGCCGAACCGGCCATGATGCTGCAGTTCTCACCGCGGTCGGGAGCCGCGGGTTCTCGAACCGTTCGGGAACTGTCTGGGCGACTCACTTCGGGCATAGTGGAAATCACGCGACTCTGGTCGAGAAGGGCGCCGCCGGCCCAGTGCGAATCATCAACGCAGAGCTCTTGGCGTCGGGTGAGCTGACCCTCGCACCGGGTGGTGAGTATGCGACGCCCTGGACCTACGGCGCGTTTTCGGATCACGGCATTGATGGCATCACGGCGATTTTCCATGGGTGGATGCGCGACCGGCCGGGCCACCCGTCAACCCCAAGGCCCGTCGTGCTGAACACCTGGGAGGCGGTCTATTTCGACCACGACCTCGATAATCTGCTCGACTTGGCCCGCCAAGCGAGTGCACTCGGCGTCGAGCGATTCGTTCTCGACGACGGCTGGTTTCGCCGTCGCAGGAACGACCAGGCCGGGCTCGGGGATTGGTACGTGGACGACGAGATCTGGCCGGCCGGTCTCACGGCACTGATCGACGGGGTCACCGACCTCGGCATGGACTTCGGTCTCTGGGTCGAACCCGAAATGGTAAACGAGGATTCGGATGTCATCCGCGCCCATCCCGAGTGGATCAGTGGCCCGGGCCCGGGGCGCACGCCGCCGGCCTGGAGAAACCAGCAGGTCGTGGACCTCGTGAATCCGGATGCCTGGGCGTACGTGTTCGATCGAATCAGCGCCCTTCTCGCCGAGAATCGCATCGCCTACCTCAAGTGGGACCAGAATCGCGACCTCTCAGACATGGGTCACGGGGGCCGGCCGTCGACCCACGACCAGACGGAGGCGGCATATCGCCTCATGGACGCATTACGTGCGGCGCACCCGACGGTCGAGATTGAGAGCTGTTCCTCCGGTGGCGCCCGGGTCGACCTGGGCATCCTCGAGCGAACCGATCGGGTGTGGGCGTCCGACTGCAATGACGCGCTCGAGCGTCAGACGATTCAACGCTGGACCGGCGCGGTACTGCCGCCCGAGTTGGTGGGCAGCCACGTTGGGCCGACTCGATCGCACACGACCCACCGCGTGCACTCCGTGGGGTTTCGGGCCATCACGGCGATGTTTGGCCACTTCGGCATCGAGTGGGATGTTCGCCAGGCGTCTGAGGCTGATCGCGCACAGCTCGCTCATGCCGTCGAACTGTACAAGAAGCACCGTGCGCTAATCCACACCGGAGTTGCCGTGCACGCCGACCTCCCGGATGACGCATACGCGCTATACGGAACCGTGGCCGACGATCGCTCGGAGGCCCTCTTTGCCTTTGTTAGCGTGCGGACCACGTCGCAGGAGTCGCCGGGCCGAATCTGCCTGCCCGGCCTCGACCCCGCCCACTCATACGAGGTTCAGGTCGTGTTCCCCACCGGAGACGACACCTACCTCCAGCGAGGGAATGTGGGATGGGTCCCGGGTGGAGTCACTGCGGGCGGCGCCGTGCTAGCCGACGTCGGAATTGTCATGCCGATCATCGGGCCGGAGCAGGGCATTCTGGTTCACGTGCGTAGCGCTTCGGCCTAGCACCCCGAATTGTCCGCCATTGGGAGGACACGTACCCCCAGTTCGGGGGTCAAAATAGCGAGAAAAACCCGTGTTGCCGGGGTTGTCGACCGCTCGCTTCGAAAAGTCTGCTCACTTTTGTCGGTGGTGGTTCGATAAGGTGAGCATTGCACGTTGCTTACCCCTCCGTGCTGTGAACCACCCTTACCCGAAGTTCGATACCCGTTTGCGACAGCCTCCCGCTTACCCCGGGGCGCCATCGCGTGTGCGGTCGTCGACGCATTCAGGAGCCACTCGTGACCCGAACCCCTCGTTCCCTGCGTCGCGCGCTTGCCGCGCTGACCTCCGTCGTACTCGCCGCCGGAGGCGTGGTCGCCCTCGCAGCAGCCCCTGCCGCCGCGGCCGAAGTTGCGGTGTACAACTCGATCCCCGTGACATCCCCGCCCGCATACGCGAGCCTGGGATATCAGGCGACGTCAACCGATGAGTTCGGCGACTTCGTGCAGCTCGGTGGCACCGACCGGGTGCTCAGCAGCATCTCCGTCGGCCTCACCGACTGGGCGTGTGAGAACTGGGCGACCGCCGACCCGTGTGCCTCGACCCCGGGATCGAGCTTCATCCACCCGATCACCGTCAACATCTACGACGTCGATCTGTCGAGCGGCAGCCCGGTGGCCGGAGACCTCGTGGCGACCCTTACCGAGAACAAGGAAATTCCGTTCCGCCCGTCGGCGAGCGTCGAGTGCACGGGGAACAAGTGGTACGACGCGGGAACCACAAGCTGCTACAACGGCTACGCGTTCACCCTGGCCTTTGATTTCTCGGCCCAGTCGATCGTGCTCGACAACAACGTGATCGTCACCGTCGCGTACAACACGCAGAGCTACGGCGCGGCACCGATCGGTGTGGCCGGGCCGTACAACTCGCTGAACGTGAGCCTCGCCGATGATGCCCCTTCGGTGGGAACTGACGAGACCGCCGACGAGATGTTCTGGAAGACCAGCTACCCCGGCTACTTCGACACCCTTGTGCTCGACACCGGGTGGACCCCATACAACGGACTCGTCATGAAGATCGCAACCGACCCCGACCTGGCGCCAGTCAACACGGAAGTCACGGTCTACCAGAAAGACGTCAAGTCCAGCGAGACCGTCGACACGTACCAGTTCTGGCACGAGGGCAAGAACAATGTGACGCCCGCCTACTCGGTGCAGACCGACGGTTTGCACTTGGGTGACGGCGCGGCATCCACCATCATCAAGGGGACGGATGTGATCAACTCGGCCATCTCCAAGG
>JBBQZJ010000082.1:0-8567 GCA_038207805.1 Actinomycetales bacterium
TCGAACACGCCCATGGGGCCGTTCCAAAAGACCGTCTTCGACTCGTGGATCAACTCAGCAAAGCGCAGCGCAGTTTCGGGACCGATGTCGAGCCCGAGCCCGTTTGCGCCGAACGGTGTGTCCTCGATCGCCTCGGCGCGAGCAACGACATGGTCGGCGTCGGCCGCAAATGCCGCGGCGACGACGATGTCTGTGGGGAGTACGATCTCGACACCCAATTTCTTGGCCTGAGCGAGGTAGCCCTTGACGGCATCCACTTGATCGGTCTCTAGAAGGCTTGCCGCTACCGCGTGCCCCTGGGCAACGAGAAATGTGAACAGCATCCCACCACCCACGAGCAGGCGATCAACTTTAGGCAGCAGTGCGCCGATGACGGCGAGCTTGTCCGACACCTTCGAACCGCCAAGAACAACCGTGTACGGCTTCTCGGGAGATACCGTCAGCCTCTCGAGCACGCCCAGCTCCTCCTCGATGAGAAGGCCCGCCGCGCTGGGTAGCGCGTTCGCTAGTTCGTAGACACTTGCTTGCTTGCGGTGCACAACGCCGAAACCGTCCGATACGAAGGCGTCGCCGAGGCGGGCGAGCTGTGCGGCGAAGTGTTCGCGCTGCGCCGCATCCTTCGACGTCTCCTCGGCATTGAACCGAAGATTTTCCAGCAGCACGACTTCCCCGTCGTCGAGGTTGCCGACCGCGGTCTGCGCAACCGGTCCCACCGTATCGTGGGCAAATACGACGGGTTTGCCCAGCAGCTCGCTCAGACGGATCCCTACCGGTTCCAGGCTGAACTTGGTGTCGGGCTGGCCGTCCGGACGTCCCAGATGTGACAGCACTACGACACGGGCGCCCGCGTCTAGGAGGAGGTTTAGCGTCGGAAGAGACGCACGGACGCGCCCATCATCGGTGATCTGCCCGTCCTTGAGCGGCACGTTCAGGTCGCAGCGAACGATTACTCGCTTGCCCTTCAGATCTCCCAGTGACGCAAGCGTGCGGAGGGACATCGCGACTACAGTCGGGCGCCGACGTACTCGGTGATGTCAACGAGCCGGTTGGAGTAACCCCACTCGTTGTCGTACCACGAGGCCACCTTGACCTGATCTCCGATGACCTTGGTGAGCCCGGCGTCGAAGATCGATGAGTGGGGGTCGCCGACGATATCGCTCGAGACGATCTCGTCTTCGGTGTACTTCAGGATGCCCTTGAGGGCTCCCTCGGCGGCTGCCTTGTAGGCGGCGTTTACTTCCTCCACCGTGACGACCCGACTGGCTGTGACCGTGAGGTCGGTGATCGAGCCGGTGATGACCGGAACGCGAAGTGCGTAGCCATCCAGCTTGCCGAGCAGTTCCGGGATGACCAGTCCGAGAGCTTTCGCGGCACCGGTCGAAGTCGGGATGATGTTTGCCGCGGCGGCACGCGCGCGGCGCAGGTCGCTATGCGGACCATCCTGCAGATTCTGGTCGGCGGTGTAGGCATGCACCGTCGTCATGAGGCCACGCTCGATGCCGAAGTTGTCCATGAAGACCTTCGCGAGGGGCGCTAGGCAGTTCGTCGTGCAGGAGGCATTGGAGATGATGTTGTGCACCGCGGGATCGTAGGTTCCCTCATTGACTCCGAGTACGAGGGTGGCGACACCCTCGCCGGAGGCGGGTGCGGAGACGATGACCTTCTTGGCTCCGGCGGTGATGTGCTTGGTCGCATCCTCCGCTTTTGTAAAGCGCCCCGTCGACTCGATGACGATGTCGACTCCCAACTCCGCCCACGGCAGGTTAGCGGGGTCGCGCTCTTCGAGCACGCGAATGGACTTGCCGTTGACCGTGATCTGGTTGCCGTCGTACTCGACCGTTGCGTCCAGACGCCCCGTGATGGAGTCGTATTTCAGCAGGTGCGCAAGCGACTTGTTATCGGTGAGGTCGTTGACGGCAACGATCTCGAGGTCACTCCCCTTTGCCAATGCCGCGCGAAAGAAGTTGCGGCCGATTCGTCCGAACCCGTTGATCCCAATTGTGACAGTCAATTTCTTACTCCAGATGTTCAGGCGTCAGCCGACGCTCATCGGGCTGTGTGGTGGTGGAGGAGTGTGGCTCGAAGCGGGAATCCCGGGCCACGAAGCCGCTATGACAGTACCAGCAGCCCGGCGGTCTTTTCGCGCGCGACCGAGAACCGGTCGGCGACGTTTGCCCAGTTGGCGATGTTCCAGAATGCTTTCACGTAGTCGGCACGAACATTCTTGTAGTCGAGGTAGTAGGCGTGCTCCCAGACGTCCAGCAGCAACAGCGGCACGGTTCCGGCCGCAAAATTGCTCTGCTGGTCGAAGAACTGGTTGATCAGAAGGTTCCCTCCGATCGAGTCCCAGGTCAGCGCGGCCCATCCCGAGCCCTGCACCCCCATCGCTGCAGCAGTGAAGTGTGCAGTGAACTTGTCAAAGGAGCCGAAGTGGTCGTCGATTGCGCTAGCGAGCTCACCGGTTGGCTTGTCACCGCCGTCCGGCGACATGTTGGTCCAGAAGATTGAATGGTTAACGTGCCCACCCAGGTTGAACGCGAGATCCTTCTCGAGCTTATTGATGGCTCCGAGTTCACCCTTGTCACGAGCCTCAGCCATGGCGGACAACGCCGCGTTGGCCCCCGTCACGTACGCCTGGTGATGCTTGCTGTGGTGCAGTTCCATGATTGCGCCACTGATGCTCGGCGCAAGAGCCGAGTAGTCGTAAGAAAGTTCCGGAAGTACGTAGTTGGCCATCGAATCTCCTAGCAAATTGGGCTCTTGTCTCCCGTGACCTGACGAGCTGGGTGACTGCCCCAGTCTACCCACGGCGACCCGGCGCGGTCCCCGGGCCCCGCACCGCGGCTATTCGTCGAGATCGGGAGGCAGGTTGGCGTCGGTCCCGGGGATGCCCAGGTCAGCAGCTCGCTTGTCGGCCATAGCGAGCAGTCGCCGGACTCTGCCGGCAACGGCATCTTTCGTCATCGGCGGGTCGGCGTGATGACCGAGTTCGTCGAGGCTGGAGTCCCTGAAACGCAACCGCAACTCCCCCGCATACCTGAGGTGCTGCGGTACGTCGCCGTCGAGAATCTCGAGCGCTCGCTCGACCCGCGCGCACGCTGCGACCGCGGCCTGAGCGGAGCGGCGCAAGTTGGCGTCGTCGAAGTTGACAAGCCGATTGGCCGTGGCTCGCACCTCGCGACGCTGGCGCAATTCATTCCAGCTCGCAACTCCGCGCACGGCACCGATCAGTTGCAGCATCACCCCGATCGCCTCACCGTCGCGCACGACAACTCGGTGCACGCCCCGAACCTCTCGAGCCTTGGCGGAAATTCCCAGTCGACCGGCGGCTCCAACAAGCGCCATTGCCGCCTCGTTGCCGGGGCAGGTTACCTCCAGAAAGGCTGACCGCCCGGGGTCGGTGAGGCTCCCGGCGGCGAGGAACGCTCCACGCCACACGGCTGCGAGCTCTTCGCGGCTGCCCGTGGTGAGGCGGTTGGGAAGGCCGCGGATCGGCCGCCGCCGGGCATCCAGCAGTCCGGTCTGTCTCGCCAGAGTTTCGCCGCCGTCGAGCACTCGAACCAAATAGTGCGTGGTGCGGCGCGCACCGGATGCGGAAACGACCGAGACTTCGGATCGCACTCCGTATAGCTCGGCGATGTCCTTGCGAATCCGCTTCGCGAGCTGGTCCGTTTCCACTTCGGACTCGACCGCAATACGCCCAGAGATGAGATGCAGCCCCCCAGAGAAGCGGAGAATCGTCGCGAGTTCCGCAGCCCTGACGGTCGTCTTGCCCGACTGGATTGCCGCCAGTTCGTCCTTGACTTCGGCGGTGAGTGCCACAGTTTGCCTCCTTCTGGCGTGCGACGGGTGTGTGCTGCGATGTGCCAGCCTACCTGCGCTACTCGCGCCCCAAATCACGGTGCTTCACGGTAACCGAGACTCCGGGAAGCTCGCGGAGTCGAGTCGCGAGCTCCTGGGCAATTGCCACCGACCGGTGTTTGCCCCCGGTGCAGCCGACCGCGATCGTTGCGTGATGCTTGTTCTCACGCTGATATCCGGCGAACACGGGAGCCAAAGCAGCCGAATACGCGTTAATAAACTCAGCGGCCCCGGGCTGAGCGAGTACGAAATCGATCACCTCGGCGTCGCGTCCGGTCAGAGACTTCAGCGCCGGGTTCCAGAATGGATTGGGCAGGAACCGTGCGTCGGCGACGATGTCTGCGTCGGTCGGGACTCCATACTTGTGGCCGAAGCTCAGAATGGTCACGCGCAGGCCGGGCGTGTTCGCCTCGGCAAAGTGTTCCGTAATGCTCGTCGCGAGCTGGTGAATATTGAGATCCGAGGTGTCGATCACGACATCGCTGGATTCCCGAATCTCGGCCATGCGCGCGCGTTCGGCAGCAATCCCGTCGAGCAACGTTCCGTCGCCCTGGAGCGGGTGAGGGCGACGAACCTGCTCAAAGCGCCGCACGAGCACATCATCGGTTGCCTCAAGGAACAAGACCCGCACCATCGCGTTGTCCCGCAGCGCTTCGATGGCCTGCTGCACATCGGTGAAGAGCTTGCCGCCTCGCACGTCGACGACCACAGCGATCTTGGGAAGTGAGTCCCCGGCGTGCTGAGCGAGTTCGACCAGCGGCCGCATCATCTGCGGCGGCAAGTTGTCAACGACGTACCAGCCTAGGTCTTCGAGCGCATTAGCAACCGTTGAGCGACCTGCCCCGGACATCCCGGTCACGATCAGCAACTCTTGGGCGGTACTTACCTCTGGCATCGGTACCAGACTACTGGGTGATTCCTCGCGGTTGCAGGCTGTCGACGATGGTCCCGGCCAGAACTGGACCGATCCCGCGCACCTTCGAGACCTCGTCCACTCCCGCCGACTTGAGTCGGGCGACCGAGCCGAAATGCTTAAGGAGTTCCTTGACTCGCGACGGGCCGAGGCCAGGAATCTCGGTCAGAACCGACTGGATGTCGTTGCCACGCTTCTGGCGTTGGTAGCTGATCGCAAAGCGATGCGCCTCATCGCGGATCCGCTGGATGAGAAAGAGCGCGTCGCTGTTTCGCGGCAGGATGACGGGGTAGTCCGAATCGGGAAGCCAGACTTCCTCGAGCCGTTTCGCGATGCCACACAAACGGATGCCCGTGATGCCGGCCTCGTCGAGAGCCCGTTGTGCGGCGGCTACCTGAGGCTGACCGCCGTCGACGATGAGCAACTGGGGCGGGTAGGAGAATTTCTTGCGGGCCGGCGTTGACTCCCTGTCGGCGTCAACGGCGTCGACGGCGTCTGTTCCACCGTCCGCGCCGCCGAGGTAGGCGAGCCGGCGAGACAGCACCTGATAGATCGATTCCGTGTCATCCGTCGATTCGGGAATGCTGAATCGACGGTAGTGATCCTTGCGAGGCAGCCCGTCTTCGAAAACCACCATCGAGGCCACGATGTTGGTGCCGCTCAAGTGCGACACGTCGAAACACTCCATTCGAAGTGGCGCAACATCCATCTCGAGCGCGACCTGAAGGTCGCCGAGTGCCTTGGAGCGAGCGACAAAGTCGGCGCTTCGTCGGGACTTATAGAGCACAAGAGCGTTCTTTGCGTTGTGCTCGACCGTCTGGGCTAGCGCCGCCTTGTCACCGCGTTTGGCGACCTTGAGCTCGACTCGCGCGCCATCGGCGTGCACCTCGCCGAGCCAGCGCGCCAAGGCTTCGGCGTCCTCGGGCAGAGCGGGTACGAAAATTGTGCGGGGGGCCGTCGCATCCTCGTAGGCATTTTGGAGCACGGACTCGACCAGGTCGGGTAGTTCCACGTCCAGTTCCTTATCGACAACCCAGCCGCGGACACCCCGGATCCGGCCACCCCGTACGATGAATTGCTGAACCGCCGCAGCGAGTTCGTCGTGCGCGATCCCGAACATGTCCACGTCGACTGCGTCGTCTAGGACGACCGCATTCTTCGCCAGCGCGGTCTGCATGGCCGCCACTTGATCTCGATACTTTGCGGCCAGCTCGTAATCCTGGGATTGCGCAGCCTCCGTCATTCGGCGCGTGATCGTCGTGACGTAGCGCGAGTCGTTGCCGCCCATGAAGCTCGCAAAATCGAGCGCTATCGACTTATGTTCTTCGAGAGTGACCCGACCGACGCAGGGAGCTGCACATTTTCCGATGTCCCCGAGCAGGCACGGACGGCCGGTCTGCTGGGCGCGCTTGTAGGTCGTGTCCGAACAACTCCGCATCGGAAATGCCTTGAGCATGATGTCCACGGTTTCCCGGATTGCCCATGCCCGCGAATAGGGCCCAAAGTATCGCGCGTTCGCGATTCCCTTGTTTCGCGTGACGAGCACACGCGGCACGGGATCGCCGAGCGTGATGGCAAGGTAGGGATAGCTCTTGTCGTCCTTGTATTGAACGTTGAACGGCGGATCGAACTCCTTGATCCAGGTGTACTCGAGTTGCAGAGCCTCGAAGTCGCTGCTCACGACCGTCCACTCGACGGATTCTGCGGTCTGAACCATGCGCCGGGTGCGGTTGTGCAGGGTCTCCAGTGGCGCGAAGTAGTTGCTCAGTCGAGAGCGGAGATTCTTCGCTTTGCCTACGTACAGCACGCGGGACGTGGCATCCCGAAACCGGTAGACCCCGGGCTGAGTGGGAATCTCGCCCGCCTTGGGCCGCCACGCAACCGTGTTCGCCATGTCACCCGCCCCCAGAAGGGCCCGATTCAAGCACGGGTTCCCATCAGGGATTCCTTGAGGAAGACACCGGTGTGGCTCCCAACAACATCGGCGAGCTGCTCCGGCGTGCCGACCGAGAGCACCTCTCCTCCGCCGGCACCGCCCTCGGGGCCGAGGTCGATGAGCCAATCGGCCGACTTAATCACATCGAGATTGTGCTCGATCACGATGACAGTATTGCCTTTGTCAACGAGTCCGTTAAGCACGGCAAGCAGTTTACTGACGTCGTCAAAATGCAGGCCCGTCGTCGGTTCGTCGAGCACATAGATGCTGCGACCCATGGAGCGACGCTGAAGCTCGGTGGCGAGTTTTACTCGCTGCGCCTCACCGCCCGACAGCGTTGTCGCGCTCTGACCGAGCCGAACGTAACCGAGACCGACCTCCTCGAGGGTCTTCAGATACCGGTGGATCGAAGAAATCGCCTCGAAGAATTCGGCGGCCTCACTAATGGGCATGTCGAGAACTTCGGCAATATTCTTGTTCTTGTATCTGACCGCCAGTGTTTCGCGGTTGTAACGGGCTCCCCCACATACCTCGCACGCGACGTATACGTCGGGCAGGAAGTTCATCTCGATCTTGATCGTGCCATCGCCCGAACAGTTCTCGCAGCGACCGCCCTTGACGTTGAAGCTAAACCGGCCGGGGAGGTAGCCCCGAGCCTTCGAATCGGCGGTCTCAGAAAACAGGGTGCGAATCTTGTCGAAGACACCCGTATAAGTGGCGGGGTTGGATCTCGGCGTCCGGCCAATCGGAGCCTGGTCCACGTGAACAACCTTGTCGAGATCATCGAGCCCGGTTACGCGGGTGTGGCGACCCGGTATCTGGCGCGCACCGTTCAGTTGATTCGCCAACACTTTGTACAGGATGTCGTTGACGAGGCTGGACTTGCCGGAACCACTGACCCCGGTCACCGCCGTGAACAGGCCGAGCGGAAAGCTCACCGTCACGTCTTTGAGGTTGTTGGCGCGCGCGCCCTCGACCGTGACTTCGCGAGAAGGATTTCGCGGCCGGCGTTTCGTAGGAGTGGCGATTGCACGACGACCCGACAGGTAGTCCCCGGTGATCGAGGCCGGGTTGGCGATCAGCCCCTCATAGGACCCGGAGTGGATGACCTCACCGCCGTGCTCGCCCGCGCCGGGTCCGATGTCGACGATCCAGTCGGCCGTGCGAATGGTGTCTTCGTCGTGCTCGACAACGATGAGAGTGTTCCCGAGGTTCTTGAGCTTCACGAGAGTCTCGATCAGTCGGCGATTGTCCCGTTGGTGCAGACCGATGCTCGGTTCGTCGAGCACATACAGCACCCCGGTAAGACCCGACCCGATCTGGGTGGCGAGACGGATGCGCTGTGCCTCGCCGCCCGAAAGTGTCGCAGCTGCGCGCATTAGGTCGAGGTAGCTCAGCCCGACTTCGATCAAGAACTCGAGCCGCAGCCGGATCTCCCGTAGCACCTGAGCTGCGATCCGGGCGTCGCGTGCCGACAGCTCCAGCTGCTGCATGAACGCGTGAGCATCGACGAGGCTGAGCTGACAGACATCGGAGATCGAGGTGCCGTCTACCGTTACGGCAAGCACTTCGGGCCTCAGGCGCTTGCCGTGGCACCCCGGACAGGGGATCTCTCGCAGATACTCGGAAACTCGCTGCCGCTGCACGTCTGTCTCGGCCTCGACATACTTGCGTTCCATGTATGGAATCACGCCTTCGAAGCCCGTGGAGTACTTCATCTCGCGCCCGTAACGGTTCTTCCATTTCACGGTGACCTGAAAGTTGTTGCCCCGCAGGATCGCCTCTCGTACGTCCTCCTCGAGGTTGCCCCACGGGGTGTCGAGCGAGAAGTCAAGGTCGCGGGATAACCCATCAAGG